>CAZCKD010000025.1:0-23694 GCA_964498925.1 uncultured Granulosicoccaceae bacterium | reverse complement strand
ATCACCCTCTAAAAGGATACAGACCGATGAGGCAAACTCTGCCGATAAGAGATGTTCTTCAACAGCCCTTACAACTGCGTCGTTGTTAGTCACTAGACTCTGCCGTTTCGTAAGCAGCGACAATCCTTTGTACCAATGGGTGACGCACGACATCAGTTGATGTGAACTCGCAAAACCCTAAACCATCAACACCACTCAACACCTGCTGAACGTGCTTTAGACCCGACATCTGGTGCTTGGGTAAATCCACCTGAGAGATATCTCCGGTAACGATGGCCTTGGAACCAAAGCCGATTCGCGTCAGGAACATTTTCATTTGTTCCACCGTTGTATTTTGAGCTTCATCCATAATGATGCATGAATGATTCAAGGTTCTACCGCGCATATAAGCTAACGGTGCAATTTCTATGACGTTACGCTCAACGAGCTTGCTGACACGGTCTATACCGAGAAACTCGTACAAGGCATCATAAATAGGTCGTAAGTAAGGATCGACCTTTTGCATCATGTCGCCGGGTAAAAAACCTAAACGCTCACCTGCCTCAACCGCTGGCCGTACCAACACTAGCCTGCGTACTTGATCAGACTCTAGGGCTTCCACTGCACACGCAACAGCGAGGAATGTTTTTCCGGTACCGGCCGGGCCGATTCCGAACGTAAGGTCCCGCTCTTTTACGCTACGCACGTATTCGATCTGGCGGGGGCCACGACACTGAATCGTAGACTTACGTGTTTTTATCAGTAGATTGCTTGCGTCTTTTTCTGAGGCCGTCTTTTTCATGGAATCCAAGCCAGATTCCTGTAAAGAAAGATGTACCTCTTCGGGTTCTAACGTTTCGTTTTCTGTCATTTGATAGAGATGTTCAATGAGTACTTTTGCGCTGCTCGAGGACTCCGCCTCTCCTTCAATAGAAAACAGATCACCACGGTTGCTTACCTGCACACCCAATCGGTTTTCAATCTGCTTTAGATGTTCATCAAACTGACCACACAAGCGGGCCAAACGTTCATTGTTTGATGGCTCTAGGCGGAAATCTAATCTTGACATGCCGCTAGCTGATTTTGATCTTGCCGACTTTCATCTTGAAGTAGCTCTCCGCGCAACGAGTTAGGAAGAGCTTCTGTGATTTTTACATTTGCGAACTGACCGATGAGAGCCTGATCACCCGCAAAGTTCACGACTCGATTGTTTTCAGTACGACCGCTGATTTCATTGGGATCTTTCTTAGCGGGTCGATCAACCAGAACCCGCTGAACCGAACCCACCATAGACTGACTAATGCGCGCCGCCTGTTTAGTGATTTGGGCCTGAAGTCGCGCTAGTCGCTCTTTTTTAACGGACATAGGTGTGTCATCGGACAGTGACGCCGCTGGCGTCCCGGGCCGGGCACTATAAATAAAACTGAATGAGTGATCAAAATCGAGTGTTTCGATCAGCGTCATGGTGTCTTCAAAATCTTTGTCACTCTCTCCAGGAAAGCCTACGATGAAATCTGACGATAAGGTTAGATCGGGTCGCGCCAGCATCAGCTTGCGGATCTTAGATTTAAATTCCAGCGTAGTGTGGCCGCGCTTCATAGCGGCAAGAATTCGATCAGAGCCGCTCTGCACCGGCAAATGAAGAAAACTAACTAACTCCGGAACAGTTGCATAAGCCTCTATCAGTGAGTCGCTGAACTCGACTGGATGCGACGTTGTAAAACGAATGCGATCCACACCGTCAATGGCCGCAACGTATCGAATCAACAATGCAAGATCTGCTGTTCCACCTTCGTGCATCGGGCCGCGATAAGAGTTGACGTTTTGCCCAAGCAGATGAATTTCTCGAACACCCTGCTCAGCCAAAGACATCACCTCGTCAAGGACATCATCCAATGGCCGACTGATCTCTTCGCCACGCGTATACGGAACAACACAAAAACTACAGTATTTGCTGCAACCTTCAATGATGGACACAAAAGCACTGGGGCCTTCGGCACGAGGTTCAGGCAAACGATCAAATTTTTCGATCTCGGGAAAGCTAATATCAACGACAGATTTTCCATCGGACTGGCTCTGGCTTAAGAGATCAGGCAGGCGATGCAATGTTTGCGGCCCAAATACAACATCAACAAACGGCGCTCGCTCATTAATAGCCTCACCTTCCTGACTGGCCACACAACCACCAACACCGATGACGACGCCTTTTTTGGCTTCTTTTAGAGGACGCCATCGACCTAGCTCAGAAAACACCTTTTCCTGCGCTTTTTCGCGGATTGAGCACGTGTTGAGTAGCAGAATATCGGCCGCAGCCGGGTCGTTAGTGGTTTCGACAGGGCCATTTTCGGACAGGACATCGAGCATTTTCGCCGAGTCGTACTCGTTCATCTGACAACCGTGTGTCTTGATGAAAACCTTTTTTGTCATGAATCTAGGTCAAGAGGAAAAACGCCAGTATACGCGCCTAGCTCACCTCGCGGCTGATGGCGGCAAGCTCATGGGGCCGTCAAAACCGAAAAAACTCGGTTTTCAGCCACATTGAGCCGGTAATGCAAACGGATCGACAGATTCAAGGCTGAAAAAATTGCCCACCGCCGGAATTTGCCCTTGTCTCACTTCAAAGTGCAAATGTACCGCTCGGGTTGCGTTACCTGTGCTGCCCATAACACCGACATGCTCGCCTTGCCGGAGCGACTTGCCCTTAAACAAGCCCGGCCTGAAACTCGCCAAGTGGCCGTAAGCAGAATAAACACCTGCGCCGTGCCCAATAACCAGCCAATTTCCAAAGTCTTTGGACCGAAACCCTTTTTCCACAATAACGCCATTACCCGCAGCCACTACGCGACCCGCAGGCAGGGATTGATAATCAATTCCCCGATGCAACCTACTCCCACGCTGGCCGTATCCTGATGTCAGGCAGGCACCAGGCGCTGGCGCCACGAGTAACTGAACATCGTTCAAGCAAGCTCTCGCTGATTGCCGCAGCACCCGTCCTGCAATGGAGTCCGGCGGATTTGATACTCGGATATTGCAGAGATTAAGATCTAATTTGGATCCTATGGATGCCAAATCGCCTGGGGAAAGCGGCTCTGCACCGCTTTGCGGCGCGTTTTTCGGAGGGGAGCAACCTAGCGCCAGCAGCAGAAACAAAACACCCGCCCATAATCTGCAGGAACGCATGGACTCAGCCAATTCAATGATCTCCAGCGCGCAACAGGCCAATAACTCATCCCTACCCTGCGCAGTAGTGGTCTTATTAAACAATTAACGTTAGCAGGAATTTCCCTTTCCGCCCCTCATTCGACGCTATGTAGGGACTGATCGGCATAAATTTCGCAATCCTACGAAGAAAACAGAACCGAACTCCAACCAATTATTACCAATGGCCACTCTATAACCGCTCTGTATGAGTTACATGAGCCAAGGGGGATTTGAGTTCAACCGCCAGAGCCCACCAGTTAAACCCCATCAAATAGGCCTTTCAGCCAACATCTGAGCAAACCAACAGTGTTAGCTTGATCGCAATTAACAAATTATTAAAGTATATCTAATTTAAAAGACCGGCATAATCCGTGCTTTGTTGTGCCCAATTAGATTTTAATTCTTTAATACCGATCAATGACTCGCAGTTCCCGACAACATCAATCCATTGACGAACTCAATTCGTTACGCCGCCAGGCCGTAGAGTTGAGATTGGGCGGGGCAACGCTGGCTGAAACACAAGCATCGGTCGGACTGACAGCCCCTACCGTCATTGCCGCTATGAAGGCCTATAAACAAGGTGGTTGGGAGGCCGTTGACGTAGGCGAACGAGGCCGGCCACAAATGAGTGCTAACGCCAAGACGTCTGAGCAGATTTGTGAGGCCTTATTTGACGACACACTGTCATCAGCTTCGCAGGATACCGATAGCGCAACGTGGGACATTGAAAAGGTCCAACAGTGGATGTTGACTCAAAAAATAGATGTCAGCCGCTCCACTGTGCTGAATTGGCTGCACAAATGGGATTTACTGCCGACCAGTCGATACACCCACCTTCGCAATCTAGCCAAGCAGCATGCAAGCAATGCTGGCTGGTTAGAACAGCATCAAACATTTGCAAGAAGAGCACGACGTAAAAACACGTCTGTGTTCTGGATTTCCAGTCGGGAAATTCGCCAGGATAACTACCAACTCTTCGCCCACGATTTACGCGGGCACGCGGTTTGGATGGCAACAAAGGGCAAACCTTCAAGCCAACACTACCTGCATTTTTTCCAATCACTCAGTCGAAAGACAGATGCTGATATCGCACTTGTATTATCCAACGCCTACCTCAAGAAGCACCAGAGCATAGAGACTTGGCTGGATGAAACAAATACGGAAACACTCGTGATTGGCGACCCCACAGATTCAATGTCTAATATTCAACCTTCAAGCAACTTAATGAACGCATCAACACAAATTAAGTCCCCGCCCAGGGAGGCTGGCAACACCGGTACCCTGACTCACTTACAACGATTGGAAGCCGAAAGCATTCAAATAATGCGCGAGGTTGTGGCCGAGGCCGATAACCCCGTAATGATGTATTCCGTCGGCAAAGATAGCGCGGTCATGCTGCATCTCGCTCGCAAGGCGTTTTATCCAGCGACTCCACCCTTCCCGTTATTGCATGTCGATACAGGGTGGAAATTCAAAGCCATGTATGAGTTTCGCGATGCCATCACCAAAGAGTATGGGATGGAACTCATCACGCATATCAATCCTGAAGGTTTGCAGCAGAAAGTAAATCCATTTACACATGGTTCCTCGCTGCACACCGATATCATGAAGACACAAGGTTTGAAGCAGGCGCTAGACAAACATGGATTTGATTTCGCATTTGGTGGTGCCCGACGTGACGAAGAAAAGTCTCGCGCGAAGGAACGCGTTTTTTCCTTCCGCAATGCACAGCACCGTTGGGACGTTAAAAACCAACGACCCGAATTATGGCAAATCTACAATACCCGTAAGCAAAAGGGCGAGACGATAAGAGCATTCCCGTTATCGAACTGGACAGAACTGGACATCTGGCTTTACATCCATAAAGAAGACATTCCCATTGTTCCACTCTATCTCGCTGCAGAACGTCCCGTGGTTAGTCGCGACGGCTCTTTGATTATGGTTGACGATGATCGAATGCCTTTAAACGATGGCGAAGTCCCTGAGATGCGTAGCGTGCGCTTTAGAACACTAGGTTGCTACCCGCTTACCGGAGCCATTGATTCCACAGCGAATACGCTGGAAGACATTATTCAAGAAATGTTAGTCACTCGCAGCTCGGAGCGACAGGGTCGAATGATTGATCATGATTCCGCCGCATCGATGGAGAAGAAAAAGCAAGAGGGGTACTTCTAATGCAAACTGAATTGAAAGTGGTAAATAATGTCGACGTAGCATCGTTGGTTGAACTTCATGAGCAGAAAAGCCTGCTGAGGTTTATCACCTGCGGCAGTGTCGATGATGGCAAAAGCACCCTGATTGGTCGCCTGTTATTCGACTCGAAAACGCTTTTCGAAGACCAAATGGACGCCGTCGCACAGGAATCAAAAAAGTGGGGCACTCAAGGCAAGAATATTGATTTTGCATTACTGGTGGACGGACTTGCAGCAGAGCGCGAGCAAGGTATCACCATCGATGTTGCCTATCGTTTTTTCTCTACAGAAACGAGAAAATTCATCGTCGCTGACACACCCGGGCATGAGCAATACACACGCAATATGATTACCGGCGCATCCACAGCAGATGCTGCCATTATCTTATGTGATGCGAAACAAGGCTTGTTAACGCAAACTAAACGTCATAGCTATCTGGCATCGTTGGTCGGTATACGACATGTCGTACTGGCTGTGAACAAAATGGATTTGGTTAACTATGACGAATCCGTATTTACTGAAATCTGTGAGGCTTATGAGTCTTTTGCAGAATCATTAGACATCGATAGCATCACGTGCATACCCGTGTCTGCACTGCAAGGCGAAAACATTACTGAGAAGAGCAGCCATATGTCGTGGTACCACGGCACCACCCTACTCTCTTGGTTAGAAACAGTAAAAACATCACAGGAAGATTCCTCATCGCCCTTTCGCATGCCCGTGCAATGGGTCAACCGGCCATCGTTAGATTTTAGAGGCTATGCAGGTACGGTTACCGGCGGAAGTATAAGCACGGGGGATCCTGTCAGAATTCAACCGTCCGGCAAAATGAGCACGATTAAACGCATCGTTACGATGGACGGCGATTTGAACACAGCATCTGCCGGTCAATCCATCACACTAACGCTAAGTGACGAGGTAGATGCCTCACGCGGAGATGTCATCTCAGCCGGTGATGAACCAGCAAGTGTTGCCGATCAGTTTGAATCGACCATCGTGTGGATGGATGATGAGCCCCTACTTTCAGGCCGACCGTATCTGTTAAAAGTGGGTGCAAAAACAGTCAATGCGACCATAACAACCATCAAGCACGAACTGGACGTTAATACCCTGGCGGAAAGCGCTGCGACTAAATTAGAGTTGAATGCCATCGGTGTATGCAACATCAGCACAGATCAAGCTATCGCATTCGATGCGTATACCGACAATCGCGATATGGGCGGTTTTATCCTTATCGATAGAGTCAGTAATGCAACGGTGGGTGCCGGCATGTTGCACTTCTCACTCAGAAGAGCCGACAACATTCACTTACAAGCAACCGATGTCGACAAGTCTGTACGCTCAACACTTAAAGGACAGAAACCAGCCGTTGTCTGGTTCACCGGACTTTCCGGTGCAGGCAAATCAACCGTTGCCAATCTCGTTGAAAAATCCCTCACAGCTAAGGGTCATCATACGTATTTGCTAGACGGTGACAACGTCAGGCACGGTCTAAACAGAGACTTAGGATTTACAGACGCGGACAGAGTGGAAAATATCAGACGCATTGGAGAAGTCGCCAATCTGATGGTTGATTCCGGACTGATTGTTTTGACAGCGTTTATTTCGCCCTTCCGGTCAGAGCGTGCACTTGCCCGTTCGCTAGTCGATGACAACGAATTCATCGAGGTTCACGTCGATACGCCACTAAGGATCGCTGAAGATCGCGACCCCAAAGGGCTCTACAAAAAAGCTCGCCGCGGCGAATTGGCAAACTTTACGGGTATTGATTCACCTTACGAACCACCGGAGAATCCTGAAGTACTGGTAGACACATCTGCGCTAAGCGCTGAACAAGCCGCCGAACGCGTCGTTGCCGAGCTTCGGAAACGAGGTCTTCTGGGAACAGAAGACTGAACTTAACGGTACTGCATGAGAGCTGTAGCTCTCTAGGAGGCCGCGGCGCTAAGTATTAGCCGCGGCATCCTTTTCGATTAACAAAACAACCCTTAAGCAGCAGTTTTGTTGTTATTGAAAACACCTTCGACGGCAGGACGACCATATCGAACGGCTTCTTCGATGCCTTGACGATTGATGCCTAGTTCCGCCAGTTCTCTGTCTGAGTAACCGCTCAGCTCTTTAACAGCTTTCTTGATGATTTTTCGGTTCGATTCTGGCTTTACACGGCTGACCTTTGGCGCAGCTTTGAGTCCCGCTGCATCAGCGTGATTACCTGTCGACACTGCGTCAGCGACTGAATCCAGTCTCCAAGGCCATGCTGATGTACCTTCCAACAGAAGTTGCTTGGAGAAACCGTAGTCTTCCAATTGTCGGTCGCTCATCGTCAATAGTTGCTGGCGCACTTTTGACTGGCTGCTGTACATCGCTGCTTCAACGAAAACGTTCTTGATATTGCTGAAAAATTTGCTCATTTTTTATCACCTATAGTTAAAGCCTGAGACACCCCTGTGCCATCAGGTAGAAATATGCGGGACATTTGAATTCATCAATACTCTCGCTACAGGTCTATTATGGCGTCAGCGGGCACAAATAATACAGCGATAAATGGTCATTTTATTTGTGACCCATAGGAACTAAAAAGCTTTTTTAATTCTTATTAGCGTCATATTTAACACTAATGTCACAATTCAACGGAATACGGTCGATATCAATTTCAGACTGATTAGAAACAGGGCAATCTGTACCACTCTGTAAAACCATTGCTCTGATAAATGTTTAATCATCACCCTGCCCACAATCGTTCCGACACCTGCGATCGGCACCAATACCAGAGAAAGCTTCAAGCTCTCGTAAGTTAGCGGGGTCAGAGAATAATAAGGAACAATCTTCGCCAAGTTGACGATGGCAAACAGAATCGTAGAGGTGCCTGCGAACACCATTTTAGGTAATCGCTGCGGCAGCATATAGATCTGATAAGGCGGAGCACCAGCATGCGATACAAAGCTGGTAAAACCGGAAATCGTTCCCCAAAACAACCCCTTTGGCACACTCGGTGGGCGGGTAGCGGCATGCGCTGATTGCCGAAACCAGCGATCAAGACAAAACGCCACGCCCATGAGACCGATCAGCAACGCAACAGCATCATCCGAGATAAGCGACGCTGTACTCCAACCCACAACTATCCCCAGTAAGCCGGCCGGAATCAGTATTTTTAGATTGGCCGCACTGTGCTCTTTTCGATACAGCCAAACCGCTACGGCATCAGACAGTATGTAGATGGGCAGCAGCAGCACCGCTGCGGCTACGGGGGAGATTATCAGCGCCAACATCGGCACGCTAAGCATGCCTATACCGGGAAGGCCACCTTTGGATAAACCTACAAAGAGCGAGGCGGCAAACAAGAGCAAAGTAGTAGTAGCGTCCGCGCTTCCCAGAATGTCGAGAGTAGGCATCTTAGTGTCTGTCTGCTTTAGTGTCGTACCAAGTACCGCACAAGCGCCTCGAAAACACCGCGCCAGGCACCAACATAAAAACAACTTGTTTTGCTAAAGACAAAGGGCCATACCAATATAACTTCCTAGGAGATGTCTCGACAGGGTGCTCTGTAATGATTCTGAACAATAGTTGGTGTTGTTTCGCCCAACGTTTCAATTGGCGAGACAGAAATATTTCTTCACCCGCATATACCTTGTCACTAAAACCGCCTACAGCGTCAAACGCATCTTTGCGACAGAATACAAAACAACCCGCTGCCAATCTTAGCGAACGGGATAACCAATTCCAGAATTGAACACAGCGCTCAGCGGTCCTTGGTATCGGAGAGTCACTGGCAATGATAGATCCACCGGCAACCACTTTTCCGGATTCTACTAACGATAAAACGCGAATCAACAAATCACTCGTACATCGAGTATCCGCATCCAGGAAGATCAAAAGTTCACCCGTCGCAGATGCAGCACCTCGATTTCGGGCTCTTGAAATCTGGTTGATCGGTTCGTGAACGACCACGGCACCTGCCGCCTGCGCAATGTCCGGTGTCGCATCGTCCGAATTGTTATCCACCACGATCAGTTCGCCGACATGCCCTACTCTGGCAAGCACGTCTTCGATGACCTGCCTTATTGAGGCAAGCGTTGCAGGTAGATAGGCCTCTTCGTTCCAGGCAGGGATGATGACGGAGTATTTCAATACGCTGGCCTTTATTGGTAAGAGGCTTTCACTCTTCGGAACGCATCCAGCTCAAGCCATTCCTTCCAGACCAACTCCTGAGTTCGAAAAAAATGCAGCGCAGCCTGCTCTCCTGTGGCTTGATTATCAATCATCCAGGCAAGCATGCTGTTTAACACCTGTTTGCTCCAACTTCGACGCTGAACGTAAGCAAGTGCCGCACTCGCGTTTTGCGCAAATGCATCGGTTACCACACTATAAACTTCACTTCGAGGCCACCCGTTTATCTTCGGTAGGTCACAGGCCGGGTCCGTTGTGCAGTTGGACCACTCGTCCACATCATGCGTCGCCAATTGAAGCTTAACCATTTCATAGCGACCCAAAGTCGCGGTCGGCGACCAGTAATACCCTAGCCATCCTCGTCCTTGTTCGTAAGCTCTTGCGATTGATCCGTCCAAACCTGCAGAGGACCCCGTGTCAACAAGCTCAAATCCTTTATCTTCTGCTCCGAGGGCCTTATACAAATTCCGCGTAGGGACATGACAGGTCCATTCTGCCGGGCAATTGTGAATAGCGCCTCGCCCCTCTGATTCTGACGATTCGAATAAGTCTGGTCTCGATAATGCATCAGAGACGGTTTTTATCTCCGGGTGTTTATCAGCCAGGAATTTGGGAATCCAGAAACCTTCCTCCCCCCCATCAGCGAGTACTTCACCGGCCATCACCAGGCTGCCACGTTCAACGGCCGCCTGTAGCTCATCTCGAATGGCATTAATCCATATTTCCGGGGCTAAATCGGGCTGACCCGTATCACTCATGGATTGAAAGGTTGGCACAGAGTCACCGGAGACCAGCACGGCCTGACACCCATAACCCTCATTGAGAATACGCTTATCCACCTCAGCGAGAAGCTCCGCCGACGGCCAATCCATGCGCGCGATGGTCAATTCTCCGCATTCAGCCGAGAATCCGCTTCGCGCGCTCAACGCGGCGATCAATAGTGCCAGTAAGCAGATACATCGTAGATTGGCCATATTTTTTACGAATCCAACAGCTATCAGTTGAAGAACCTTGAATCATACTGTGCTTAGAAAAAAACGTAAGTGTCTGGCCACTTTTTTACACGAATGAAAAAAGGCTGCAAATTTGCCCCCGTTGTCAGCAGGACAGATTTGCAGCCTATTACTTTACAGCTCAGCCTGAAAGATCAGCTATCAAAGAGCGGATCGATCAGGGTATAGAGGTGTGACTAGTAGCGGTAGTGATTTGGTTTGTAAGGACCATCAGTCTCTAAACCAAGATACTGACTTTGCTCACTGCTCAATTCCGTGAGATTGACACCGATTTTCTTCAGGTGCAGGCGCGCAACTTTTTCATCCAACGCTTTTGGCAATACATGGACATCTACAGAGTATTGGTCGCTTCGCTCCCATAACTCAATTTGAGCCAACACCTGGTTAGTGAAAGAAGCCGACATTACAAAACTAGGGTGGCCAGTACCACAACCTAAGTTCACCAATCGTCCTTCAGCAAGCAAGGTGATTCGCTTACCGTCTGGGAAAATGACCTGATCTACCTGTGGCTTGATATTTTCCCACGTGTATTGGCGCAAACCTGCAACGTCGATTTCGTTATCGAAGTGCCCAATGTTACAAACGATAGCTTCGTTCTTAAGCTGCTTCATGTGGTCATGCGTTACAACGTTAACGTTACCCGTCGCTGTAACAACAATGTCGACCTGATCAGCAACATCGTCCATTACTACAACTCGGTACCCTTCCATAGCTGCCTGAAGTGCACAAATCGGATCAACTTCGGTGACCCATACTGTTGCACCCATACCTCTAAATGCCTGAGCACAGCCTTTACCAACGTCACCGTAGCCTAGTACAACGGCAATCTTACCGGCAACCATGACATCGGTAGCACGTTTGATTCCGTCAAGCAAAGACTCTCGGCAACCATACAGGTTGTCGAACTTCGACTTAGTCACTGAGTCATTGACATTAATAGCAGGCACTTTGAGCGTGCCGGCTTTGGCCATCTCCACCAGACGGTGAACACCAGTCGTTGTTTCTTCTGACAAACCTTTAACGCCTTCCAGCAGTTCGGGGTAGTCGTTATGCATCATAACGGTCAGATCGCCACCATCATCAAGAATCAAATTTGGAACCCAACCGTCAGGGCCTTTGATTGTCTGATGAATACACCAATCAAATTCTTCTTCAGTTTCACCTTTCCAGGCAAAGACAGGCACACCAGCAGCAGCAATAGCCGATGCAGCATGATCTTGTGTTGAGAAGATGTTGCACGATGACCACCGCACTTCAGCACCCAGAGCGGTGAGCGTTTCAATCAACACAGCCGTCTGAATAGTCATGTGCAAACAACCGGCAATGCGAGCACCTTTTAAAGGTTCTTTGCCTGCATATTCATCACGCAGCGCCATAAGACCCGGCATTTCGTGCTCAGCCATAGCAATTTCTTTACGGCCAAAGTCCGCAAGACCAATATCGGCGACTTTGTAGTCACCATTCATTTCATTCGCAGAAGCGTTCATTTAAGTTTCTTTCTCAGTAATCAAACAGGTTTAGGAAAGGCCGGCAGCTTGACGCAGAGCGTCTGCACGGTCAGTCTTTTCCCAAGTAAAATCAGGATGCTCACGACCAAAATGGCCATAAGCTGCAGTTTGTTGGTAGATGGGGCGGATGAGATCCAGCATCGTGACGATGCCATACGGACGTAAGTCGAAAACATCTCGCACAATCTCTTCAATACGTCGATCATCAACCTTGCCTGTTCCGAACGTATCAACCGTGATTGACGTTGGCTCAGCGACACCGATTGCATACGACACTTGAATTTCACATTTGTCAGCAAGGCCAGCAGCAACGATATTTTTGGCGACATAACGGCCGGCATAAGCAGCGGACCTATCCACTTTAGATGGATCTTTTCCTGAGAATGCACCACCACCGTGACGGGCCATACCACCATAGGTATCAACGATGATTTTTCGTCCTGTTAAACCGCAATCACCTACCGGACCGCCGATTTCAAACATACCCGTTGGGTTGATGTGAATTTTATTTTGCGGGCATCCAGCCAACCATTCTGCAGGCAATACTGGCTTAAGGATATGTTCCATTACCGCTTCACGTAAGTCCGCTAGAGCAATATCCGGATCATGTTGCGTTGACAATACAAGTGCATCGATACCGACAGGCTTACCGTCTTGATAACGTAGCGTCACCTGGCTCTTGGCATCAGGACGTAACCAGGAAAGCGTACCGTCACGACGAACCTTGGATTGTTGCTCAACCAAACGGTGTGAGAACGTAATAGGTGCAGGCATGAGTACATCAGTCTCATTGTTCGCATATCCGAACATAAGTCCTTGATCGCCTGCGCCCTGCTCTTCGGGGGCAGCCCGGTCAACACCTTGAGCGATGTGTGGCGATTGCTTGCCGATGCCATTTAGTACGGCACAGGTATCGCCGTCGAAACCAACCGCTGAGCGGTTGTAACCGATATCACAGACCGTTTTACGAACCAGCGCTTCCAGATCAACGTACGCAGACGTTGTGATTTCACCGGCGATGACTACAAGACCGGTTTTTACCATGGTCTCACAGGCAACACGAGCACCCTTATCTTGCGTCAGGATGGCATCAAGTACCGCATCGGAAATCTGATCAGCCATTTTGTCAGGATGACCTTCTGATACGGATTCAGAAGTAAATATGTAGTCTTGCGTCATTACACGTGTCTCAATTAGTTAGCGGGGCTATTGTACCCATAAACACATAAAGATTTACTTATATAAGCGATTATGTTCCACATTTTAGGCCAATTTTTCGTTAAATACGTCCCAAATATTCCCCGATAAGGCCTACTGCTCCTCAGGGCCACTAATGAAGGAGCATTTTTGTACCCGCACGCATATGGCTGTGGAGCATCTAACCAGATGATAAAATGGGATTAGAAAGTCAATCCTAAGAGGGACAGACGTATACTGAGGCGATAGCCATTCTGCGGAAAATCAGTCCCGGTAACCGCCAATCGTTCCTGGATTGCAACAACACCCTAATGCAAGAACATCCATCCCTTCAGCGTTTGTTAAATCCGCAAAAACAGCGACGGATTTTGCCTTTGGCGCGAGCATGTTTTGCGGCCAGCTTAGCGCTCTCACTCTGGGCGTGTGATTCATCCAGCGAGACAGTCAATCTTTCTGAGCTGCCACCATCCATGGCCGAATCACAGAGCCAACCGGTACAATCACAGTCAGGCAGGTTCAGCCTACGGGCCTATATCGCGTATGACGACATCGCTTCGCTCATCGATACCGCAATGCCGGCAGCACATCCAGTCAGCGGTACCAAACAGCTCTGTAAACGCATTTTGGGTTTTAAAGCTTGTGGTACCGGATTGTGGGATCTCGACATCACGCGCACCGGCCCACTGGAAGTTGGAGGGTCGAAAAACAGCCTATTAATAACATCCCCTTTATCGTTCAAAGGTGATGTGGGCGTCGAAGGTAAAGTTGCGAAAGCGCTCGGGCTATCAACGCTGGATACTTCTGGTGATGTCGATGTAGAGGTCAGCATCGCACTTAATCTAAACGAGAGCTGGTGCCCCGATATCAGCACGAGCGTATCCTACGCATGGACTAATAAACCCACTCTGGTATGGAAAGGAAATTTCGATTTCAGCCTGGAATCAATCGTTAACGACGCGCTGGATAAACAGCTGGCAGGACTGGACGAGCGTATTCGTGAAAGCATCGATTGTGCAGATATTAGAAAGCAAATAACACCACATTGGCGGAACTATACGCTGCCCATAGAGCTACCCAGCGAACAAGCTAGCACAGGCGATAGTAATCTCGAAACAGATGCGCTCACTGCAGACAATTTACATTTAAATATCGAACCTTCAGATTTTTCTTTTTCAGGTATTCGTACGGATGAGAAAAATCTTGGATTCGGCTTCGCTATCGATGCAAGCATGGCACTCGATACTGAACCGTTGACAGCTACTCAACACACGCTACCGACACTTAAGCCTATTGAGTTCGGCGATAATATGTCTCACTTCGATATTCTTCTGCGGGCCAATTACACTCAATTGCAGCAAGTGGTAGAACCGAAACTTGTCGGTAAAACCTATACCTCAGAAACCATCGCAGGCAAAGTGTCTGTAACCATACAAAGCGTTGCACTAAACAGTAATCCCGATGGACTCACCGTATCTCTGGGTTTTACGGCCAAATTGCCCGGTAAACGCAATGACACCAACGGCACGCTGCATCTCATGGCTATGCCTACTGTCGATGTAGAGAATCAAAAGCTGATTCTCAAGAATATCCGAATGACAAAAATACTGGATTCAACATTATGGAATGTGCTTAGTAGCGTATTCGAGGGGCAAATAATTGAGGCTATCGAACGGAACGCGGAGATTGATTATTCGGAACGATTAGCCGCATTTGCGACAAAGGTTAAAACTCAGTTAGAAGATCCGTCGCGAATGAATGGTGCGATATTCACGGTCAAACAATTTAACGTCGAGCTTTTGGATATCATTCCAGAATCAACTAGCCTGGCAGCGCAGGCTCGAGTCATAGCCGATCTTGAACTCGACCTACCGCTGAGCTTATTAAAGAACTCTATAAAACAGTAGCTATTCCTGGGGATATCAGTGGCTAAATCACTACAAGATCAACTACGCCAAGCTGGCCTTGCCAGCCAAAAGCAAGCGGTTAAAGCTCGCAAGGCCAAGAACACCAAAGAGAAGATGCAACGCAAAGGCGCGGTCGTTGTGGACGAAACTGCCGAGAACGTAAAACGTCAGGAAGCTGAAAAACTGGCAAAGGATCGCGCACTGAATGACGCTAAAAATAAAGCACAGGAAGAGCGTGCTATTCAGGCCCAAATCCTACAGATGATCGACATGAACAAAGTCGAATCCTTAGGAGAAACAGAGTTTCGCTACGAGCAGGATGGAAAAATAAAAACAATTTTCGTGCAGACAGATATTCGAAATGCCCTGGTTAAAGGGCATTTATGTATCGCGGGAACTGACTCGCAACAGGCTGTTATTCCACATAAGGTCGCCCAGAAAATATCTGAGCGCGACGCAACAAAAATTCTACTGATGAATGCCCGAACCGACGAGAACACTGACGTCGAAGACGAGTACGCCGGTTACGAAGTTCCTGACGACCTTATGTGGTAAGCACGACTACAGCGGTTTTTGATAACCGGGTAGTTCGATGACATACGTGTCGACCGAACCTGAATCATACCAATCAGAACCGAATATGATTCGAGTACCGCTTGGGCTGATAGTGGCATGCGGCTCACCAAAATAAGGATGATAGCTACTGCGCTGCGCATCCTTTGCGTATGAACGATGGTGAGCAAGTCGACAAACAACTTCGTTATCAGGATCCGTGTTCACTAAATAGATTTCTGAGAACAAGGCTGGCGGCTTTCTTTTATTCGAAAAATAATCAAAGTTTCCATAGCCAACACTTGACATGGCCACCCAGCCCGGCTTTCTGAATGCCTGTGCAGAGACGTGTGTACCACGCGTGGTGTATGGGTATCCGCGTTCTTCGTTAATAACCGGTCGGCACTCGCCAGTGTCGATGTTATGGACAACCAAATGTCCAACACCTTTGCCTTTATCGCCATCACAACCGCCGGGCGAATCATTAAATACCGTTTGAAAAACAGCGTCTTGACCATCATGCGTCTTGCCTATGTTTGCATGTTCATGGTGTTTGTACATATCGTGTTTGAGTTTGACCGTTTGCAAATCTGTATCAATAACTTTTCCTTGATACCAAAGTTGCTTGCCAGATGGTCCAGGAATCGGCGCAGACCATTCTTGCCATTGTGTCGTTTTCTCACCAATAGGCGCTTTGATGATCTCATCGGTGCTTAAACGGTAAGTGAACATCATGTACTTATCGGCGCTAAGTCGACATCTAAAACCAAAAAGGTCATCGTCCCAGGATTGCATCTGGACATCGCCGCCACCGGTAGGGACGGACTTAACGCCACAGATATCAACAAAATCGCGAATCTTGGTTATTTTGTTGTTCTTGACACTATATTTGTTAAATGAGCCGATATCGGTGTAATGCTGACTCATGTAGAAGAACACATCAGGGTCTGTATGACTCCAGTACACCTCTTCTAAATCGGATGGTTGAATATTAAGATCACGCACATGTTCGTACGTTGTACCGTCGAGAAGTACATGGCCCGGATCACTGCCACCGCGATACAACAGTATCTTGGTTTCGTCAGAATTCCAGGCTTGCATTGAGCTATAGGCAGGCTTGAAGACCTCCCCTTCGCGGGCTTTGGTGATGCGCATCACCTTGGTGCCGAATGCCGGTTCCCGGTAGTACTTCATGAACGGCGGTTTGCCTACTTGAGGCACACCCACTTTTGCTTTACCCGAGTAAAGACCTTCACACAGATTATCGGTTGACGCAGCATGTGCGGCGCCGGACATTACACTGAACAGCAACGAAACAACGACTAATGGACGCATCCGAAACCCTGAAAATTGTCAACGCGGATAACTTTCCGCCATGTCTCGCACAGCGGCCAAACGTTGACAATTCTTTAGTGTTTCAGGGTAACCCCTAAAACGGGATGTCGTCGTCAAATTCAGCCCCTGCCGCTGTTGGCATAGGCGCTGATTGCTGAGGCTGCGGTGCAGGCGCAGCCTGACGTGGCGCTTGGTTATAATCGCCGCCGCCTGAGGCTTCAGGACGGCCACCGAGCAGTTGCATATCCCGGCCAATAATTTGTGTGGAGTAACGGTCTTCGCCGGTGTTTTTATCTTGGTACTTATCCGTTCTTATGGAGCCTTCAATGTACACCTGCGAGCCTTTACGCAGATATTCACCGGCAATTTCTCCCAAGCGATTGAATAAGGTTACACGGTGCCATTCCGTGCGCTCCTGCTTTTGTCCGGATGTTTTATCAGTCCATTGTTCGGATGTGGCTATGCTGATATTGGTGACCGCGCCACCACTGGGCATGTAACGTACCTCAGGGTCCGCACCGACATTGCCTACCAAAATAACTTTATTAACACCACGTGCCATGATTATCTCCTGGATTGAATAGCCGGGTTTATCCCTCCCCCGGACGGTGAATTGTACCGCAGCTCAGCGCAGAGGAAAATCGGATTGAACGAGTAGGCACACCAATGCCTATGTTTTCATACAGCTAGGCAAACCCTTCAAATCGATTTTTATCGACTTTAACGTAAGCAACGCCTTCGGATGGAACAAAAACCACCTCGTCAACACCAACCAATTCGCGCCAATGATTTAACACGGCCTCCGGGTTACCCAACTGCTCTGCGCTAAGACGTTGTCGATGAGTCGCTTTCTTGCCGGGGGGGTTAAAGCCCCAAAGCAAAATCGCCCAACACAGGCAAAGTAAAGCCATGGCCTGAAATACACCGATAGCTCCGACAGATCCGTAAAGCCATCCGGCTCCGGCTCCTCCGAGAAAGGCACCAAAAAATTGCGAGCTACTGTAAATCCCCATGGCACTGCCTCGACTCGCAGCGGGTGCTAAGCGTGATACCAGCGACGGCAGCAACGCTTCCAGCGTATTCATAAAACTGAAAAAACACGTGATCGCAATAAACAGCAGGAACAGTGTGGGAATGTGTTCAAACGTCACCGCACCTACAAAAAACCAATTCGTCGTAAACAAGCCCAGAATGCACAGCAGCAAAACAATGCGCATGGCTTTTTTCTCACCCCAGATGATGAGTGGAATCATGACGCCTATGCCCAATAGTACCGAGGGTAAATAGATAAGCCACTGCCGATCACTAGCGACGCCTGCATCGCGCAACAGTAGCGGCACCACAAAAAAGACAGCGGTGATCAATAAATGAAGCATAAAGATGCTGATATTCAGCCTCATTAGTTGGCTATCACCAAGAAGTCGCTTCATGGCCGACAGATTCGCACCGGTGTCAGAGCTGTAACCTTGGAAAACAGGCTCTGGCACGACGGTATGCAAAATAACGATACCGACAAGCGCAGTACCGGCAGTGATCCAAAACAGCCCATCGATGGAGAACCAACCCAGCAGGAACGGCCCTAGCACCAGTGACATAATAAAGGCGAAGCCAATGCTTGCGCCCAGGCTCGCCATGACCTTTGTACGCTGTTCATCTCTGGTTAAATCGGCCGCAAGCGCCATGAGTACTGAAGCAATGGCTCCGGTGCCTTGCAAGGCTCGACCGATAATAACGCCGTAAATTGACTCAGACATCGCCGCCATGACACTACCCAGTGCCAGCAGAATAAGGCCGATGGTTATAATTTTTTTGCGACCCAGCCGGTCACTGAGCATGCCAAACGGTATTTGGAAAGCCGACTGCAACAGTCCATATATACCTATTGCCAAACCGATAAGAAATGGCGTGCTGTGCTGGTAGTGATCGCCGAACAGGCTGAAAACGGGCAGAATAATAAACAGCCCTAACATCCGAACAATGTAGATCAGGGATAACGACCAGGCCGCCCGCTTCTCCTTGGGAAGAAGCGCCGTTTCGGCACTACCGGTGTTCGGATTCATAAAGCAGCGTAATGGCTCTCGTCAGGCGATGTATAGTAGCAGCCACCCGAGCAAATCGGGCATTCGCCCAGCATCAACTCAAAAAAGCGACCGACGATGGACTCCATCAAAATCAAAGGTGCCCGCACCCACAATTTGAAGAATATCGATGCCGAACTGCCGCGTGATGCCTTAATCGTCATAACCGGTCTTTCGGGAAGCGGTAAATCGTCACTGGCTTTTGACACGCTTTTCGCCGAAGGGCAGCGGCGCTACGTCGAGTCCCTATCAGCTTATGCTAGGCAGTTCCTATCGGTCATGGACAAACCGGATGTGGACCTCATCGATGGTCTGTCCCCTGCCATTTCGATTGAACAGAAATCCACATCCCACAATCCTCGCTCAACCGTTGGCACTATCACGGAAGTGTATGACTACCTAAGGTTGCTTTACGCCCGGGCAGGCACGCCTACGTGCCCTAAACACGGCGAGGTTTTAGAAGCACAGACGCTGAGTCAGATGGTTGATGCTGTGCTGGATATGAAAAAAGGCAGTGCACTCGCCCTGTTAGCACCTGTCGTCAAAGATCGAAAGGGTGACCACGCAACCGTCCTGGAACGGCTAAAAGCACAAGGGTACTTACGCGCCAGAATCGATGGCGTTATCACAGAGCTGGAAGGAGATATTTCGCTACCGGCCAAAAAAAAGCACTCTATCGATGTTGTGGTCGACAGGTTCAAGGTACGTGAGGATTTACGATTAAGGCTGACAGAATCATTTGAAACGGCAACACAACTCGGCGAAGGCACCGCGATCGTCACAGCGTTAAATGAACAAAGCGACGATAAGGTGTTCTCGACTCAGTTCGCGTGTAGTCAGTGCGGATATTCGATTCCGATTCTTGAACCGCGTGCGTTTTCATTCAACAGTCCACATGGTGCGTGTGAAGGCTGCGACGGATTAGGCCTCTCTCAATTTTTTGATCCAAAGCTCATCATATTAAACTCGACAGTCAGCCTACCCGACGGTGCGATCAAAGGCTGGGATAGAAAGAATCCTTACTACCATCAAATGATTAAATCGTTAGCGAGTCACTATCAATTTGATATCGACACGGTGTTTGATGAGCTAGGTGAAGACATCCAGAATTTGTTGCTCTATGGATCCGGCAACGAAAAAATCACGTTTAGCTATCAGAGTGAAACAGGCAGCGCGACGCGTGAATCGACTCGTGTGTTTGAAGGAATCATTCCAAACTTAGAAAGACGTTTTAAGAGCACAGAATCTAATGCGATGCGAGAAGAATTAGCGAAGCTTATGTCGTCTCACACATGCCCAAGCTGCAAAGGTGCAAGACTCAACGAAGCCGCGCGACACGTATTAATCGACGGCAACGCCCTTCCCGATATCGTCAGTCTATCGATTGGCAACTGCAAAGAGCTGATAGAGAAACTCTCTCTAAACGGCCAACGCAAGGAAGTTGCCGAAAAAATCAATTCTGAAATATTGCAACGACTGTCATTTTTAATAAATATTGGCTTGCAGTATTTGTCTCTCGATAGAGGTGCACACACACTTTCAGGCGGCGAAGCTCAGCGCATTCGTTTAGCGAGCCAAATTGGAGCAGGTCTTCAAGGGGTGCTGTACGTGTTGGATGAACCTTCTATAGGGTTACATCAGCGCGACAACGATAAACTACTAAAGACTTTGTCCTACCTGCGCGATCTTGGCAATACGGTGGTTGTTGTCGAACACGATGAGGACGCAATTAGAGCGGCCGACTATGTGCTCGATATAGGTCCCGGTGCTGGCATACATGGCGGACATATTGTTGCTTCAGGAACGCCTGCTCAAATCATAAAATCCAAAGCTTCAATTACCGGTCAGTATCTAAGCGGCAAAAGGCGTATCGATATTCCCGATAGAAAAAAACCCGGCAAACAGTTTATTTCCTTAAAAAAAGCAGCAGGAAACAATCTGAAATCTGTCGATGTAAAGTTTCCTGTTGGCTTATGTACAGTGGTAACGGGTGTTTCAGGCTCAGGAAAATCAACACTGGTTAATGACACGCTTTATCTTCATGCCGCCAACGTCATTAACAAAGCTCGGCATACACCGGCTCCGCTTAAATCTATTACCGGATTAAAAGCGTTCGATAAAATTGTTGCTATTGACCAAAGCCCCATTGGCCGAACACCGAGAAGTAATCCTGCAACCTACTCAGGACTTTTTTCTGCCATACGCGATTTATTTGCTGGCACGCACGAAGCGCGATCACGAGGTTATCAGCCAGGACGCTTTAGTTTCAATGTCAAAGGCGGGCGGTGTGAAGCGTGTCAGGGCGACGGCCTCATCAAAGTTGAAATGCATTTCCTACCGGATGTTTATGTGCCTTGCGATGTGTGCAATGGTGAACGCTACGGGCGAGAGACTTTGGATATCCGGTATAAAGGGCAGAATATTCACCAAGTCCTTAGCATGACCATCGAACAGGCCAATGAATTTTTCGCAGCGGTACCTGTGCTGCAAAGAAAACTGCAAACTCTAATGGATGTTGGCTTGTCTTATATAACGTTAGGACAAAATGCAACAACGCTATCCGGTGGCGAGGCACAACGAATTAAGTTGGCTAGAGAATTATCCAAGCGAGACACTGGCAGCACGCTTTATATATTAGACGAGCCAACGACAGGTCTGCATTTTGAAGACGTTAAAGCCCTGCTCTCTGTATTGCAGAGACTGCGAGATTCCGGAAACACCGTCATTATCATTGAACACAATCTGGACGTGATAAAGACAGCAGACTGGATTATTGACATGGGCCCTGAAGGCGGTGAAGGTGGAGGAACGGTTGTCGCGGCAGGCGCACCGGAAGACATCATCAATTGTAGTGAGTCGCACACTGCACATTATTTAAAAAGAATTCTCTCTTGATAGTTGCCCCACTAATAGGCGGCTTCATTGTAAGAGAAACTATTTGTCTCGGTATCTCTTAACTACGGAACTTATTTTGGGTAAGACACCCTTTGAGTAGTACTCTGTCCGAAGAATAACGCTTGGTTTTAACACCTATTTTTCAGGCCAATCTTTCCACACTACAAAGGCACAAATGAGAGATTCGCTCACACCCATCCTTAGCAAATTCGAGGCAAACACCCAGTCAATAGCCTGGGGTATTTTGTTTATGGTATCCGGCACTATGATCGTGCCGATCATGGATGCAATAGCAAAGTTACTAGGCGATTCCCTATCGCCGTTACAAATCACGTGGGGTCGTTTCTTCTTTCAAGCCATCATTATGAGCACCACCATAATGCTGCTGTATGGACCGGCAATGCTGATACCAAAACGCCCCAAGGTTCATTTTTTACGTGGGCTACTGTTAGCAATAGCAACAACGTTTTTCTTTTTCTCGCTCATCTACTTACCCCTGGCAGACGCCATCGCTATTTTCTTTGTGCAACCGATGGTCCTAACGATTCTGTCAGCACTCTTCTTAGGAGAATCAATTGGCTGGCATCGACGAATCGCAGTTGTTACAGGTTTCCTTGGCGCGCTACTCATCATAAAACCTGGCAGCACGTCGTTTACCTTGGCAGCCCTTCTGCCCATTGGCGCAGCATTTTTCTTCTCGGGCTATCTCGTCGTGACGAGAAAAGTGGCCAATGTCGATCACCCACTTACCATGCAATTTGCCAGTGGTGCCGCTGCTACACTCTTTTTATCAGTGGCACTGATTCCCGGTACGTTGACCAACAGTACAGCCTGGGGTTGGCAATTTCCAACAACGATAGAATGGTCTTACCTAGTGGGCATTGGCCTCATCGCAGCCTTCGGGCACCTACTCGTTGTCATCGCAGTGAATCGAGCACCCACATCCGTGCTTGCACCTTTCGGGTACGTGGAAATCATTGCAGCCACACTTCTCGGTTGGTACATCTTTTCCGAATGGCCAGATGTCTGGTCGTGGATTGGGATTGCTGTGATTGTTTTTAGTGGGCTTTATGTGTTTTTGCGAGAGCAAAGACTCGCCAAGGCCAATACCTAGAAATCAGAGACCGCGGAATACACAGACGACTCAGAGAACGCTGAGAACGAGCACTTTGTTTTTTAGTTGTGCTCGGAACCAGAGTTAAGCTCCCTACTAAGTAAAGCCTCAACCGCTACTTGCGGCTCCACACCTTCAACAACAATCCGATATATCTGTTCGATAATCGGCATACTGACATCAAGTCGCTGAGCTTGCTCATATACGGCCCTTGCCGCCCCTACTCCTTCGACGACTTGCCCAATTTCCTTAGCAGCTTCATCAATGCTCATGCCTGATGCCAGCGCCAAGCCCATTCTTCTATTACGCGATTGATTATCAGTACAAGTCAGCACCAAATCGCCCATGCCTGCCAAACCGACAAACGTTTCAGACTGAGCGCCCATGGCAATACCTAATCGAGAGAGCTCTCGCAGCCCTCTATTGATTAATGCAATGCGAGCGTTCGCACCGAATCCTAATCCGTCGGACAATCCGGCACCGATAGCCAGCGCGTTTTTAACGGCACCACCAATCTCTACCCCAACAATATCGCTAGAGGTATAGGCGATAAAGGTTT
>CAZCKD010000024.1:0-24805 GCA_964498925.1 uncultured Granulosicoccaceae bacterium | reverse complement strand
GGGAACGCAAGATCAAGGCGCAGCATGATGACATGCTACGTCAGTGGATAGGCGGAACGTTCTAGCAATGACCAAATGATCCTATCAAGAAACTCTAATACACCTTAAAATACAGTTGTTTGTTCGGTAACAGCATAGAGCTCCATGGGTTCAAGCCCGGCAGAAGATACTGCTCTGCCGGGGCCCGCGCCAATAATCAGGTTGTGCATTGTTTACTAATCGTGTGAACAAACGATGTTCAGTCAATGTATAACTAACCAGGTAAGTTCAATCGTGAGTGTGTCTCTGCCGTAACACTGCCATCGCTTGTCCAGCCACGTGCCGCGTAGTATTCGGGAAGCATCTTATCGAGTTCAGATACTCTCCCTGCTGCAGGACCCACATTGGCAGGTTCAGAAACCAAACGCTCGGGGAGGTTGTCATCTGCACCGGTCAAACCGGCTTTGGCGTTGTACTCACGCTCCATATTCCAGATACGCTCACCTACTTCCATCATTCGCTCACTAGACCAATCTCCCTCACAGGCAGCGTCTACTTGCGGTGCGATGTCATCCATTGTCCAGGCGAAGGTCGTGAACACGCATAAGCCAGCCGAATCAACTGCAGCCGTAGCGTCCTGGAAAGCCTTAACCAATCCAGGCTTACCCTCTGACTCGAGCGGATCGGTTTTTTCAGGAATGCCTAAAATTTCAGATGCCACGGTATAACCGCGCAAGTGACAGGCACCACGGTTGGACGTAGCGTACGCCAAGCCCATGCCCTGTATACCACGAGGGTCGTAAGCCGGAAATTCCTGACCTTTTACTGTCATGGAAAATTCCGGTCGGCCATACTTTTCACATAATCGTTTAGAGCCTAAACCAATATCGCGACCAAAGCCTTCACCTTTGGCAGTCACTTCGGCCGCCCAACACAACGCTTCTGCAGAGCCAAACTTCAATTCCACGCCATCGGTTTGTTCGCTGGTAATTGCCCCAGACTCATATAGCTCCATAGCCGCAGCAATGGTTGAGCCCAAAGATATAGGATCCATACCGTCTTCGTTGCATAAAAAATTAACGTAGGTCAGCGCATCGATGTCATCGACACCGGTATCCGGACCCAATGCCCAGGCAGCTTCATATTCAAGACCACCGGAGTTAATCCAATACTCTGGCTTGTCTTTAACCGAAAAGTGAGTACGGTCGATAGTAGAAATACGTCCGCAAGCAATTGTGCACGCATAGCAGGCACCGTTGGTGGTCAAATTAGGTTTGCCATCTGATTTCCGCGGCTCGGCCATGGCTTCAGCTGATACATTGGCTGCACCCTCAAACTGAGTTTCTCGCATGTTGCGAGTCGGTAGCGCACCCACTTCATTGATTACGTTCATCAGAACTTGCGTGCCATACGCTGGCAAGCCTTGTCCGGTGACTGCGTTTTCAGCCAAGACGGCTTTTCCGGCTTTGGTTGTAGACATAAATGCCTCAGGGTTGTCCACATTGCCAATGCCTAGCGTGCCACGTACAACAACTGCTTTTAGATTCTTGGACGCCATGACAGTACCAACGCCGCTTCGACCTGCCGCTCGATGAAGATCGTTGACCACAGCAGCATATAAACAACCTTGCTCAGCACTTCTACCAACACAGGCAATACGGGCTTGGGGATCTTGGTGTTTTGTTCGCAGGGCTTTATCGGCATCCCACACGGACTTTCCCCAAAGATCATCTGCTGGCAGCAGCGTGGCTTTTTCATTTTCGATGCTTAGGTACATAGGGCTGTTTGCCCGACCTTCGAATATGACCATATCCCAGCCGGCAAACTTGAGCTCTGCACCGAAAAATCCTCCCGAATTAGAACAGGCGATGGCGTTGGTTAGCGGGCTTTTACAAATGATGGAATAACGACCGCCGGTAGATGCTGTGGTGCCGGTTAACGGACCGGTTGCCATGATAAGTTTGTTTTCAGACCCCAGCGGATCGCAGGCGGGGTCAGTTTCTTCTACCATGTAGCGCGTGGCCAAGCCACGCTGGCCCAGGTAATCATTGGCCCATTGCATGTTCAGCGCCTCTTCCGTCACAGTCGCATTGGAGAGGTTGACTCGAAGTAATTTTCTGGTCCAGGACATAAGTGTCTCCTTAGCTGTTGGTGGCGTTGTCGGTTTTCGAAGCCCAGGCACGCATTTTGTCCAAACCGGTGGCGTTGGCATCAACATAAGTGATGGCCTGAGTCGGACAAGCATCGGCACAAGCCGGGTCCCCACCACATAAATCGCACTTCACCACTTTGCCAGAGGACGTGTTGTAGTTAATGGTGCCAAACGGACAGGCAATCGTGCAGACCTTGCAGCCAACGCAAATATCTTCCAGAACATCTTTAGAACCGGTTTCTGTATTGATAACAATGGCGTCAACCGGGCAAGCTTGCATACACCATGCTTCGTCACACTGCGTACAGGTATAGGGAACAAATCGTCCTTCGTCGTGGAACGTAAAGACTTTAATCCGTGACTTTGCCGGATTGAACATGCCTTCGTTTTCCATTGAACAAGCCGACTCACACTGCAGACATCCGGTGCATTTTCCAGGGTCGATGTGCAGGGACTTTTGCATAATGCTCCTCCGATATTATGAGTATTGTTGCAGATAGTAATGTACGGATGTATGGCGCGCCCAAGTCGCACACGAACAGTTTTGAAATACTGGCTTCAGACACGATCTTCTAAACACTTGGAAGTCTAACATTTACCATATACTTGCGCATAGTGACCAAAGGTACAAAGCTGGCGTCTGATGAATCTGACCTTGACTGCATGAAGGCGTTAGTGTGACGCTGAGCTACTTTACCTCGAACAAAGGCATCCGCTCATCTTCGATGACCGAAATAAAGGTGCGCCACCGAACGTTCATTTTCCGTTTGTACGACGGCAACAGATCGAAAACGATGGGAAATTGCCAGTGCCATGGCCTCGTTTATTATCAGCCCCAGCTCGAGTCACTTGCTAGCTGTCGATACCCGCGTGCGGCGTGATTGGTACACGGTTGTAGCACGCCAGATCTCCGCTGAACAATATCAGCGTATCACGAGGATATTTGCAATCTTAGCCTGCCAAGAGTCTCAAGCATCGCTCAGCCACAATTTTTTGTACGTGCCTTCAAAGTGTACATCCTGCCTGTTTCGGGTCGTCATTGACACCTATCCATTGGCCGGCTAATCGATTCGAACTGTGAAATTCACTGATAAATAGATACACTGGTGAAGCGATTCTCAAGGCGGGGATGCAGTGAGCCTTTATGACAACTCTCGGTACTCGAAAAAACCAAACTGAAGTGAACCGAATCCAGGCTGCCGATTGCTTCGTACAGCACTACGACAACGGTTTTGCCGTAATTTGGTCGCAATCAGGCAATATCGGCACATTTGCCAAACTAGTGCTTGAGCAGGTTGGCGCAGTGGACGCGAGCTGCGTCTTTCTATTCCACTCCAGTACCTGTTGCGATAGTGCCTCCATATTGAATGCCTTATCATCATTGCCAGCTGATGTTGTAATCTCAGGATGTTCGTCATCCGGTGAGGTGACTCCGGATGGTTTGAGCGATGGCGGTATCGTTGCCATTTTACTGCCTCGCGAATCTTTCACTGTTGCCTCGGCGGTTCTGGAAAACGTGAGTGATCTTGGAATGGATCAGGTGGTCGAAAGCGTACAGAGTCTCAAGCTGGCTTTGTCCAGCGAAACGGGCGAAGAAGATTTCAGTCAGGTGTTTGCAATCAGTTTGATCGATGGATTGAGTTACTCTGAAGAAGCAACAGCAGCAGCACTTCACCGGGGATTGGTAGACATACCCTTAATTGGTGGCTCCGCCGGAGACAATCTTCAATTTCAAGCTACCAGCCAAATCCACAATGGGCAAATTTACTCTAACAGCGCCGTGCTGACACTGGTCAGATCGAAAATCCCTTTTAAGGTGTTTACCAATAACAATTTCGTACCGACTGATTTTAAGCTGGTGGTTACCGCCTCTAACCCAGATCACCGTAACGTACAGGAGTTCAACGGTGAACCCGCCGCAATTGTTTATGCCCGTGCAATCGGTCTTGATCCTGAGTCACTAACCCCTGAAAGCTTTGCCAGTCATCCAGTGGTAGTAAAGGTCGGTGGAGAATACTACTGTCGTTCAATACAAAAATCTGAGGATGACCATTCTTTGACATTTTTTTGTGCGATAGACAACGGCATTGTCCTCACTATAGCAAGGCCGACCGGCATGGTGAAATCAACAGAAAAAATTCTCGCCTCACTTACCGCAGAGCTCGGTAGTATCAAAATTATTCTTGGTTTCGATTGTATCTTGCGCCGCCTTGATGCAACCAATCGCGGTACTCTGGATAATATATCGCGTGTATATACCAGCACTAATGTCATCGGTTTTGGTACTTACGGAGAACAGTTTAATTCAATGCATATTAATCAAACTTTCACTGGTATCGCATTCGGACCAAAACCCGACTGATGGCTTATAGAGAAGCTAAGGCTGATGACCCAATCAGTGACCTTAACAATGAAGTAAAGCGACTCCGAAAAACCAACGCTGCACTAATGGACTACGTTGAGCGATCTACAGACCAACAGGGTAACGCCTATTCGCTTTTTCAAACTGCGATCAACCTTGAGGGTCAAGTAAAAAGGCGTACTGAGGAATTAACAGCAACTCTACAATCATTGGAGCAATCCAATCTTGCCTTAAACCGCGCTAAAGAACTCGCGGAGACTGCCAATCTGTCGAAGACCCGATTTCTGGCAGCCGCAAGTCACGACCTGCTCCAGCCGCTCAATGCAGCTCATTTGTTAATGTCATCACTCAGTGATTTACAAACCAGTGCTGAAGCAGTTGCTCTTGCACACCAGATTGAGCGATCCCTTGAAACGATAGACGAACTACTTCGTTCACTACTGGATATTTCCCGACTTGATGCAGGGGTCTTTAACCCGCAGTTAGAAGAAATCAGTCTTGCAGAATTATTCGAGTCACTGGAATCAGACTTCAAACCGATAGCCGATCAGCGAAAACTACAACTACGCTTTCGCCCCACTGATATCTATGTAGAGTCGGACCGCTCCATGCTCAGGCGTGTTTTACAAAACTTCATTTCCAACGCCATCAACTATACCGATACTGGTGGTGTTTTAATTGGTGCCAAAAAACGCGGCCAATCAATCCGGCTTGATATTGTTGATACCGGTATAGGTATACCTGATAATCAACACAATAAAATCTTTGAAGAATTTCACCGTGGCACTCCACCGAAACATCATCAAGATACTCTGTCCGGAGGGCTAGGTCTGGGGCTGGCTATAGTATCACGCATGCTTAACACGCTTGAGCACCCTATGACGTTTCGATCGGTTCCCGGTAGTGGTACCCGGTTTCAGATTTCAGTACCTGCTGTAAGTAATCCTATATCAGCACCGCCAACAAATAACAAAAGTGCTGATGTTTCGCGGCTGCAGGGTGTGTTGGGTACTCGAATACTATTGGTTGAAAATGATGAGCCAGTTCTAAATGCAATGTGTGATTTACTTAAGCGCTGGCATTGTGATACCCGCGTGGCTAAAAATTTGAACGAAGCCACCGGCCAGCTGAAGGCATCAGACTGGACACCGGATGTTATTGTCGCAGACCAACATCTCGATCATGGTGATCTTGGGACCGAAACGATAGCAATGGCGCGCGAAACAACCCGGCAGGTAGTACCAGCAATTATTATCACCGCAGACCCTTCGGATGAATTAGAGTCGTACACAAAGGATCATGGTATTGAACTGATGTATAAGCCTGTTAAGCCTGCGCAGCTCCGTGCTTTACTGGCTCATGTTTCATCTTAGCTTAAGCCTCTGATGGTGGTGTCGAATCAATCGATCAATGCAACACTTGCGGTTATGGAAATTTCTTTTTTACTTCCTCAACACCACCTTCATATAATCCGATGAAAATGTTCTGCGCCTCTTCGTCCGATACTCCATTGGCTTTGAATGTACCAACCCATACAAACTCAGATTTTCCATCTCCTAGATCCGTAACTGCTATCGTCGCACCGTAGTCTGAGACAGGTAATGGTGCATCTGTGAAAACATAGCTATAACTCATCCCGTTAATCTCCTCCAAGCGCTCTTTTATCACAGCACCATCTGGTAATGTGAGGGTTCGCATGGCACCAACACCACTGCCTTCAATTTCGACTTTTTCTATTGCAGTCACAAGTTTATCTATACCTTCCCATGCACCTACAAATTCCCATACATCAGCGGCATTGGCTTTGACGATCACTTTTCGTTCTACTTCCAGTAGTTCGGCCATATTTTGATCTCCTATTGGATATTTACCCGGTTTTGTTGAATGCACCCGCTAAATTGTTTCTTCTTTGGCAAGGCGATTATCGTCCACTTTCGATGCCTCGATTACCGCTTGCGTGCGACTATTGACATCAAGCTTACGCAAGATCTCCGAGACATGGGCTTTTATTGTGCGAGCGCCAACATTCATTTCTTCCGCTATCTGCTTGTTAAGAAGGCCTTTTCGCAGCATTTGCAGCACTCTGAATTGCTGTGGTGTCAGACTGGAAATCTTATTGATTAGTTCATTGTCAATGTTGTGAGCATCATCGGGAGATGTTGGTTTGTAATTGTTCGGAATATACACGGAGCCATCCAGCACTGCTCTCATTGCAGCTGCCAGCGAATCACGCCCTACAGATTTGGGAACAAATCCCGCTGCACCGAAACTGAGTACCTTGCTTATGACACTGTTGTCTTCAAGACCAGAGATAACAAGTACTGGTAATCGTGGATAAAGCTTGCGCAGACGCAGCAGACCATCGTAACCCTGCACGCCCGGTATCTTCAGATCCAGTAATGCCAGGTCGAAGCTATTGTGTTGCTTGAGGGCCAAGAGTGCTTCATCTATATTGCGCCCCTCTTCAAACTGTGCGTCTGGAAATTCTTTGCCGATAGCCACACGCAACGCATCCCGAAACATCGGATGATCGTCAATGACTAGTATGCGATTGCAATCAGTCAACTGAGAGTGTCGATAACCATAGTTCAGAACATAACAACACCGGTACTGCGCCAGTTAGGGCGCAGTACCGGTTGTTACTTATTTTGAAGCGAGCTGTTCAGGAATTTTGAACGTCCAGACAGAACCGCCCTGATTCAAGTAGCTCACAACCTTCGCGACTTCACCACCCCATAGAGGCACCGCACCACCCCAACCTGTTACGATGGTTATGTATTGCTCACCGTTTTGTTCCCAGGTGATCGGCGACGATACGATGCCTGTGCCAGTTTGGAACTTCCAAAGCTCTTCACCAGTTTCGTCATCGAACGCTTTCAGGAAGCCTTCAGGTGTTCCTGTGAACACAAGACCACCGGCAGTAGTCAGAACACCGCCCCATAACGGCGCTTTGTTTTTGTATTCCCACTTGATATCGCCGGTCGTTGGATCGATGGCTTTGAGCGAGCCGATGTAATCATCAAAAATAGGCTTGATGGTGAAACCTGCACCCAGGTACGCAGCACCTTTCTTGTAGGTGACGGGCTCATTCCAGATATCCATGCCCCACTCGTTAGATGGAACGTAGAACATACTAGTGTCTTGTGAGTACGCCATTGGCATCCAGTTTTTGCCACCCAGAAAGCTAGGTACAGCAAAGATCGATTTGCCTTTCTTGCCATCAGCAGATTCGGCCGGATCACCCGGACGATTTTCAGGATCCCAGATAGGTCGGCCGTTTTCATCAATACCTTTTGCCCAAGTGATGTTCTTTACGAATGGTGTGGCAGAAATGAAGTCGCCATTGGTGCGATCAAGAATATAGAAAAATCCGTTACGGTCAGCAGTAGCGCCGGCCTTGATTGTTTCGCCGTCCTTTTCCATATCAAAGGCGACAAACTCGTTTACACCGTCGTAATCCCATCCATCGTGAGGAGTGGTTTGAAAGCCCCACTCTATCTCGCCATTTTCAGGGTTGATCGCAACGCGAGATGAAGTCCACTTATTGTCTCCAGGACGCAGGTAAGAGTTCCACGGTGCCGGGTTACCTGTACCGAAGTAGGCAAGTTTGGTATCGGGGTCATAGGTACCGCCTAGCCACGGTGCTCCGCCGCCGTTTTTCCACAAGTCACCGGCCCAGGTATCGTTGGCGGTACCGGTCATGGTGGTTTCTTCACCGTTCAACGTGCCCATATGACCTTCGATAACAGGGCGAGTCCAGACAAGATCTCCAGTGTCGGGATTTCGAGCCTGTACTTCACCAACAATACCGAATTCACCACCGGAATTTCCTGTCAGTATTAACGGCCCGTGCGCTTCGGTGGGAACAATTAACGGTGCTGCAGTGTATGAATAGCCCGCTTCAAAATCAGCTATTGTCTTACGCCAGACTACTTTACCGGTCTTTGCATCAAGCGCTACAATTTTTGCGTCGAGTGTGCCGAAAAATACTTTGTCTCCGAGGATCGCGGCTCCGCGATTTACCACATCACAACACGGCAGAATACCTTCAGGCAATCGCGCATCGTATTGCCAAAGCTCTTCACCGGTGGCAATGTCGACTGCCCACATTCTGCTGTAAGAACCAGTGACGTACATAACGCCATCTTTGATGAGTGGCTGCGATTCCTGACCTCGTTGTTTTTCGCCTCCGAAAGAAAATGACCAGACGGGAAAAAGATTTTTAATGTTGTCTTTGTTGATCGTTGCCAGAGGACTGTATCTCTGGGCGCGTGGCCCCAGACCGTATGAGACGATGTCGCCGGTGGTTGCCTGATCGCCCACAATATCATCGATGGTGACATCCTCAGCATTCACCTGTGGTGCAACAGCCGTCATGGCAATCGTCAGTGTGCCAGCTAACGCCAGCGGAGTTATTTTGAATTTCAACATGTTCTCCTCTTTTGATTTAGTCGGGTATTGTCGCAGACAGCAATACACGGTTGCTTGGCGCGCCAAGTCGCACTCAGACAGCAAAAGAATACAATCTGCAGACACTGTCATATAAACATATTAAGAGTCTAACTTACAGCAAACACTTGCGCATAGTGACCAAAGGTACAAAGCTCTCCCCCTGATGACACTAGCCTTGACTGTATGAAGACGATGTTGTAAGACTTGACTACTTTACCTCAATCAAAGGCATCAGCTCATCTTCAAGACCAAGATAGAGGTGCGCCACCGAGCGTTCGAATTCCGTTTTTACGACGTCAATCGATCGGAACCGTGGGGGGTATTGGTTGCGCCATGGCCTCGTTCATTGTCAGTCCCAGTGAGGCCGCGTCTTTCAGGGTGCGTTGTAACCATGCAAGATAGTCACCGGTCTGCTCTAACGAATCACCCGTTGTGTCTTGCAATCCATGTCCCGGCAATGCTTCGCCGTAGCGCTTGGATGGCCCGGTATCGATGACAACGACTCCGTCAGGCACCTCAACAAAAGCAACGTTGAGGATGTTGCCGCCATTCTCAAGCGTGAAGTACTCGGTACTACCATGCACGGCCCAAGTGCCGCTGGCAATCTCGGTTGCACTTAAATCATAGGCGAGTTTTTGCGCATGAACAGATCCGCAACAGGCGCAAGCAGCCCCTCCAACCAATAAACCAAGAACCTGCCTTCTGGAAACAGAGCCAGTATATTGCTGATGACAGCGACGCTCTGCCATCAGTTTTCTACCATCTCGGACACCGGCGAGTATATGAGGGATCGGGTTAAGATCCGCCAATGCGACAATGTCCTACTGTTGCTTGGTTAGGGTGTAGTTTTTCAATACTCAGGAGCTACAAATGATACGCCATAGCTTGCTGTAATTTTTTCCATTTCACCTGAGTGAACTAAATCGGTGGCGACGTCGGACAGTGCGTAGCCCAAATCGCGACTATCATGCTTGATGCCAATGCCGACCGGCCAGCTCTTTCGCACTATACCTGGCATCGGTGGCTGGTAAATGCGGGATTCAAAATCCTCAGCCTGGCTGGCAATCCATTCTGTTTGTGCTTTGGAGCCCATCGCGGCCGCCACTTCACCGCTCACATATTGATCGACAACATCCTCAAATGTTCGCCCGCGCCTGATTGATCGTTGCAACTGTCCGCGAAATGCATTGGATAGAAAAAAATCACTAACGGTATCAACTTCCACAGCAATCGGCGTGTTCAAAAAACGTCCGAATGTTTCAAGCTTAGGTAATTTATCGGCGTTGGCAACCACTGCTACTTCCTCGAGAAAGTACGGCGACATCAAAACCACAAACTCATTTCGAATATCCAACTCACGGTCATAAGGCACATGCATCATCACGTCTGCCACCTTTCGTTGTATCAAATCGCCCTTCCACAGGTTTACGCGAAAATCATCGTCAACATTCTCATCGGCACCACGCATCAAAAAGCGTAATTCGACATCAAGGCTTTTGGCAAAGTGTCTGGCAATATCAACATCGATGCCCTTGTAGTTACCGTCTTCGTCCTGCCATGAATAGGGAGCATAGTCCTGGTAGACAAAAATCGTGATATAGCCACTTTCTACTACCTCATCAAGCGGCCGTGCCTGTACGACCTGACCGAGTAGCAGTAGACTTACGCAGAGTAATGCTCTAAGTCTCACAGGCCGTCTTTTGGAAGCGATTCAAGGTAGGATCTGATTGCCCACATGGCTTCCTGTGATAGCAAGTCCTGAAAGGGTGGCATTTTGTAGGCACCGTTCTGACTGTACCCTTTTTTGACTCGTTCCATATACCATTCATCACCGAACTCACCGTCCTCCAGCGCCCTAAGATCCGGTGCGATTCCGCCTGAGATTCCCTCCAGGCCGTGGCATCTTGCGCAGTTTTGATTATACCCCGATGCGCCGATTTCTATGGCCAGGGCGTATTGTTCACCACCAGATAGGCGGTACGGGTTTTGTTTGAGAAATTCTTCACCTGTGGCTTCAAGACCTTCAGTATTAACTGCTTGCGGCTGCACATCGCCGTGTGTATAGCCGATATTGGATACAGCCAATTGAGACAAACCTGCGGCTATAGCCAGAGTCAAAAATCCCGAGGAACGGTAGAATTTCGTGTTTTTCAAAGCTCGTAGTTGTTTTTTCAAAGTTTTGGCACTCCAGTGCATTCCAGTTAAATTTATACCAAATTGATGGGCTGTGCCAGTGACTGTAACCGAATAATACGCATTCAACTATTGCCCAAATGACCGACCACGCTTCCTGTGTTAGTCGGGCTCGGCTTGCAATTGCCGCGCTACGATTTCGGCTTTAGCCTGAGTGATGTAATCCGCACTTCTCTGTTCCCTCGGCAATTCAACACAGTATTCACCAATCACGGTTGATGGACTCGCCGAAAAGAACAGTATTTTATCTGACAGCTCAATTGCCTCTGATAAATTATGCGTAACCATCAACGCAGTGCAAGAGCGGGCGGACCACACTCTTCCCAACAGCTTGCGAAGTCTGCCAGCGGTCTTTTCATCGAGTGATACAAACGGCTCATCCAGTACAAGTATTGAAGGTTCGAGTGCAAATGCACGGGCGAGACTTGCACGTCTCGCCAAACCGAGCGATAGCTGAGTTGGATAAAACGTCCGATGATCGGTAAGGCCCAACTCCTCGAAGAGTGCATCGAGTTTATCTTCATCAGGGTCTACTAAAACGAGCCGCACATTTTGCTCGACCGTTCTCCATGGTAGTAATCGGGGCTCCTGAAACACCGCCGACACTCCGATGGTACTTTCTATATCGTTATGGCTTGATACCGATCCGTCAAAATTGGAATCAAGACCGAGAATACAACGCAACGTAGTGGTTTTACCGCAACCCGATGGACCGACTATGCTCGTAAATGAATCAGTAGCGCATTTAAAATGCAGGTTACGTAAAACCTCAGATCCAACCCCCGCGCTCTGATCAAAACGCTTGGTGTCTATATTGACCTCAAGCATCACTGATCCGCCAGCGACGTGAGTAAGATTCCAGTGGTTGCAGAATCAGGTATTCCACGGCCAACATAACTACCACAAACACAAGCGTATACGCCAGGATGGTCGCAACATCAAAAAGTTGAAAATACAAGTGTATTTGAAAACCAACGCCGTTCGATCTGCCAAGCAACTCCACCACCAACACTATCTTCCAGATCAAAGCGATACCTGATCTTGTGGCTGCAGCAAAATACGGTTGTAGTTGCGGCAGTACAACGTGACGCAATGTCTTCCATTTTGAAAACCGGAATACGCTTGCCATTTCAGCAAATTGCGGTTCAAGGGACTTCGCCCCTTCCCTTACTGTGACAATAACGTTGGGAATCTTATTGAGCGCTACAGCACCAATAGCAGCGGCTTCATTCAAGCCGAACCAGATGTAACTCAGGACAATAATAACCAACGCAGGTATGTTTAGAAAGAGAATCACCCACGGATCAAACACTGTATTTAATGCAGTACTGCGGCCAAGTAAAATACCGATCGCTGAGCCAATCACCATTGCCACAATAAAGGCCGCAGCTACGCGGGCAAGAGTGGCTCCCGTATGGAACAACAATTCACCACTCTGAAGCTCTGTGATAATGGCCTGTGCTACTTGTAATGGATTTGGCAATGCCCTGCTCTGTGCTAACCAGGCGCAAACAGCCCACAACAGTAGCAATGCTGCCAGAGATATAAGCCCGAGCGGTAAACTGCCTTGGGAACGAGCCATCTGATTAGCGTCCTGACTGTTCCGAACGCGTTAACAGCGCTATTGCATTCCCTGCAACGCAGGCCAGTAAGTACCCTCTACCATAACCGGTGACTCACCCACTAACTTCGGGCCACCTAATTCTGCTAATACTTTAAACAGATTTCCTGCATCTTCTATTTCGTCGGCAATGGCGCGCACGGGTATACCTTCACGAAAACGATCGCGCAGTGTTGTCAGTGCTTTGCCTTTATCTTTGATCGCACCGCTACTGCCAAGTCTTGCCCACTCATCGTCGGATTCATTGAGTAATTTCTTTGTGGCTCTCGAAGCCTTCACAAAACCTGCAGCAGCACCGGGTTTTTCAGCTGCCCATTTATCGGAGAAAACATAGCCGATGGCTGATACTGGTCCCTGCGAACCCAGAGTAGCAGCTGCATCCTCTGCACTCACCAGGCGTTTGAAACCTTCTGCTTCAAGCCTCGCGTTATAATGCCAGAAGTTAAGCATGGCATCGAGTTCACCCTGACGTGTTTTTTCCGCCAATAACGGAGGTGCGCCAAATGCGATTTCGTTCTCTGCCTTGAGGTCAAAATCATGTTCCTGCTTTGCCATACCCTGTAACAGCAACCAGCTCTTATCCAGCGGCCCTCCAGCCACGCCGATTTTCTTACCCTTTAAATCTGCTAACGTTTTTATTCCACTGTCAGCATTGACCATTACCGCACCCACTGATGATGAGTAAGGTACAAAGGTAAGTTCCTGTCCCGAGGCGCGCTGTCGTGATACCCACAACCAGTCGGCAACGATGATATCAACTTCACCACCCTGCAGTGCGATGCGTGTTGCATCGCCACTCGCGTAAGGAACAATTTCAACCTCTACGCCATTGGCAGAATCAAATCCACCATGTGTCATGGATTTGAGTTCCCAATTCACAGTGCCAAATTTTAAGACGCCGACCTTGATCGCAGTATTGTCCGCACTGGCCGATTGCAAGGGCAATACAGCCAAAGCAAACAAGACAATTGCTCGGCAAGCAATCGATGATGTTCTAAAAAATATTGTGTACAACATTTGGATGGTCAAAGTCATCAGTATCCTCCTCCGAATCACTTATCCTATCTTGATTAGCCTCAGTGGGTAAAGTCATAATCAGGAATCGAAAACAAAACAGCCAAGCGGACCAAAAAGGTTTCTTCAAAATGGCCTGCGGGATAGCATTGGCTGCATTGTACTTTGGTACAACCTTTCTCCATGCAGACGCCAATTCTTCCATCGCCGAACCATTGGGTGTCGCGCCATTGGGTAATGTACGAGTAAAACCTTCACCCGCCAATGATCCACTACCTGAAGGCGTTGATGCCGAAACCGGATTCAGAATGCAGCGTTATCGCGGACCTGTGCCCGCGACCAATCCGGGTACAGAAGTGGTAAACACTGAACGAGTAGCAGAATTGCATGCTTCTGGCGAAGTTGTGTTCATAGATGTTTTCCCGCCACGTGGTCTCGGCGCAAACCCAATGGACGGTACATGGATGACAAATGAACCACACAAATCAATAAAAAACGCTACTTGGCTGCCCGAAGTGGGTCGAGGACATGTTGGGCAAGAACACATTGATTACTTTCAAAGGAATCTAAAGTTACTGACAGAAGACAACACGAATAGACCACTGTTGTTTTTCTGCACCGCAGACTGCTGGCAAAGCTGGAATGCTGCCAAGCGGGCATTGCAGTAAGGATATAAAAATATTTTCTGGTACCCTGTGGGGACGGACGGATGGGCAGAGGAAGGCCACCCACTGGTTTCGGTAGAACCGATCAACTTTTTTGGTGAGTAACTGAACTACAACACTTCCATCTGGAAATTAATCATTACGTTCACAACTTGAAGGCATCCTCGATTGAGTAGCTCTCCACAACCACCCCCTGAAATACCCGATGCGAAACAGGAGTATTCCAGTATGGACGATTCAGCGATAAATCCCACTCTTCAAAAATTCACTACCGCACAACGTGTTCTGAATCAGCAACTTGCCGGGCATAACAAGCTGATAGAAAGATTACTCGTAGCTACGATTACCGGGGGACACGTTTTAATTGAAGGTTCGCCTGGTCTTGCGAAAACACGGACAGTCAAGTCTTTTGCAACGTTGCTCAGTGCCGACTTTGTGCGAATTCAGGCAACCCCCGATCTGTTGCCTGCGGATCTGACCGGAACTAATGTGTATCAGCAACACGACGCAACATTTAATTTTATTCCCGGCCCATTGTTTAACAACGTGGTTCTAATTGATGAAATAAATCGCGCCCCGCCTAAAGTCCAAAGTGCACTGCTTGAAGCAATGGGTGAAAACCAAATCTCAGCAGCAGGGAAAACCTACCATTTAAAAGATCCGTTCATTGTTATTGCAACGCAAAACCCGATAGAACATGAAGGCACTTATCCATTGCCAGAAGCGCAACTGGATCGTTTTATGTTTTTCGTAGATATTTCAATGCCAGACCCTGAGCTTGAACACAGGATTCTCGATCTTGTACTCGCAGAAACCACCGAACCTTCGGCACCGTCGCTTGATTCGCTGCTGCAAACTGAAGACGTTAGTAACGCCAGAACAGATGCACAAAACGTGTTCATTAGCGAGTCGGTGCGGGATTATATAGTTAGGCTAGTGACGGCTACCCGTGGCTACGGCACTGCGGGCGGTGAGGCGTCTGTCGTTGAGCATGCGGCAAGTCCGCGTGGTTCAATCTTTTTAGCGCGTGCAGCACAGGCACGTGCATGGCTTGAGGGTCGTGATCACACCACTCCGGACGACATCAGTGTTTTAGCTCCAGACATACTGAGCGGTCGAATAATTCTAAACTATCATGCGCAGGCACAAGGCATTAGCAGTCGCGATCTGGTACACAAAATTCTGGACTCGACACCAGTAGTGTAAAACCATGAAAAGCAATGCAGCAAATCAGGTCGAAGCTTATACTCAGAATTCATCCAAAGTATCCCTGAGCTTGCATACCCTGATCGATGTTCGTCACGATGTCATGAGACATCAAGGCACAGCCTATAGCGCCCGCAGTGACTTCCCTGGTCAACGGACCGGTAAAAGACGTGGCCAAGGCCTGGAATTTGTCGACCTGAGACAATACGACCCCTCTGATGATGTCAGGCATATAGACTGGAACGTCACCGCTCGAAGCAATGAACCGTACACTCGGCTATTTCGCGAAGAGCGCGAATACATCACTACAGTGGTGGTCGACTTAAGACCGCCGATGTTTACCGGGAGTGATAAATTGAGGTCAGTCAGTGCGGGGCTGAACGCCGCGCTTATTTTGTGGCAAGCCAATGAGTCCGGGGACAGATGTGCATCGATGGTCATTAGCGCGGCGGGTATTCAACAGAGCAGACCCGTTGCTGGCAGTAAGGGTGTATTGCGCGCATTGCAACTCATTCAGGAAGGCTTCGATTCAACCCGACAGTTAATAGAAGGTGTCAATCGCCAAAAAAGATCTGCTGGCGTTGAATTATCTGATGCATTGAAATTAATCAATAGCTCCAGAGGTCGATCGGGTAATTACTTTTTCCTGTCAGGCTTTGACACGGCTGATGACAAGCATTGGCGCGACACGCTTGCAGAGACCGCTATGACAAGCCGCTTGAAAGCGATCTTACTGCTCGACAAACTCGAACAGGAGGGTCTGCCCGCCGGTACCTACCAATATCGCACAAGAAAACAAAAAGTCACTACTCGTATAAACAGTGACAACCAGAAAGCGTTGATCGACGAACTCCGGCTACGAACGTTACAACGGCAGGTTCAATTTACAGATGCAGGGATTCCACTGCTGAGTGTTTCTACAGAATTAACCAGTACTGAATTTATGGCACAAATTATCAACCTAAAATTACTCTGATGGCTACGCAAAGTGCTGCAGAGATACTGGCAAAACTCAGAAGCATACAAATGCCTGAAGTACCGGTTGAGCCTGCTGTATGGCCGGTACTCTTAACTATGGGTATATTGCTTCTGTTTCTCGCGTTCTATTTTATTAGTTGGACACGAAGGCAAACAAGCTGGGTCAAAGAGGCAAAGCAAGTGCTGGATTCTATTGAATCAGACCAAAGCATAAACGCTTTAGGCCAGACTGCCGTACTGCTTAAACGGATTGTGATCACTCATGATAAAAGCAATGAAGTCAAGCGCTTGTCAGGTGATCGATGGCTATCGTACCTTGATTTATTTTTTAAGACGCATTACTTTAGTGAGGGAAACGGACAGCTGTTTGGTTCAGCTCAGTATCAACAAGCGCACCGGATGCCACCAGAGATGTTCAATGAACTCCGATATTTGATCAAGCGCAAGTACAGGTCGCCATAACAGTGACTGGTTTATTCCAATTTATTCCCCATGCTTTAAACGCGGTTCAATTTAACTGGCCATTGGTCTTTCTGCTTCTACCGCTGCCATTAATCGTCACGATGCTAAAACGGCAGAAGACCGCTGATAAGGCTATATTGGTCCCACCGAGCCTTGCAGAATCCCTGGACAAACTAGAAGAAAATAATATTCGCCGCGGGATAAGTTTAAATACAGTCAGACTGATACTGCTCGCTCTGTCCTGGATTGCACTTTTAACAGCAATTGCACAACCGTTTAAGCCCGTGACTGGTAGTGCAACAGCTGCCAGTGGCAGAGCCATAAACATGCTCATTGATCTTTCCACCAGTATGGAGAGGCGTGATTTTTCAATCGACAATGAACCCGTAAACCGTCTGGTTGTGGTCAAGAGAATCGCCAGTGAATTTATCAGCAATCGCAAAGGCGATCGGGTTGGACTGGTACTGTTTGGCTCCGAGGCGTTTATAGCGTCTGCGTTAACATACGATGTGGACTCAGTTAACACCACAATGCAAGGCAGCGGCATTGGAATGGCAGGCAGAACTACTGCCATGGGAGATGCTTTGGGGCTTGCGATAAAAAGCTTGCGTGATGACCCGGCCGATGAAAAAGCGATTGTGCTGTTATCGGACGGCACCAATAATGCAGGTACGGTAGAGCCGGAAGATGCAGCTAAACTTGCCGCAACACTAGGCATTACGGTACACACTATAGGCTTGGGTAGCGATGGTTCCGATGTTGCGGGACAACAATTTCAGTCGGCGTCAGCGGACCTTGATGAGGCGACACTTAAGGCTATTGCAAGTGCATCCGGGGGTGAGTTCTTTCGTGCACATACCAGCAACGAGCTAAAGGCAATTTACACACAAATAGATTCTCTCGAATCAGCCGACGTTACCGCTCCGCCGTTAATAATAAGGCAGGATTTTCGCAATCTGTTTATAGTTCTTTCATTATTATTTCTAGCAGCATCTGTGTTGATTGAGAACAGACATTTTTATCTTGTCTGGAGGCAGTCAGCATGACGCTGCTGCATCCCTGGTGGCTATTGCCTGCCCTGCTCTGTGTAATCGTGTATCTTCAAATTGATTCGAGCACACGTAACGATTGGCGACGGGTTATACATCAAATAGTACTTCGCTTTTTAAGTGGTGAGTCAAAAAGTGATTCTGCCCAATCGCGATCGACAAAGTGGCAACGAAAGCATCCCGGTTTTCTGTATGCAGCAATTGCCTGCCTTGCCCTGAGTGGTCCGTCTATACAGGCCAATGACACTCAAAATTTTAAACACAGTCGTGGCTGGATAGTGCTAGCAGATGTGTCCCGATCCATGACTCTTGAAGATATCGCACCCTCAAGACTCGCCGCAATGCGTGATACCGTACTTGAGCTGGCAAATCGCGCCGCCGCTAATTCAACGACGTTAATAATCTATGCAGGAGATGCTTTTATAGTAGCGCCCCCTTCATTTGATACCAACACCTTCAAAACTAATGTAAACCTGCTTGAATATGGTGTTGTACCTGTCGACGGTTCGAATGTCACTAGAGCATTTGCGCTTGCTCTGTCTGTTTTGGAGGGTAGCGACATTGCCAATGCGAGGATATTTGTACTTTCTGATACGGGTGGATTTAACACTAAGGCCGATGCTGCTGTAGCGCGTCTGATGCAACTGGGGCACAGAACAGATTTCATACTGTTTGGCAGTAATGAGACAAGTGCTGAAATATCGTTTGATCTGGATATTGCCCAAACTATGGCAGCCAGCGGTGGTGGTGAGCTTGTTATTGCAGATGCTATCGGCGGTGTGGATTTAACAAAGCTCGATCTGCAGTCCCAAGGTATCGACCGAAAATTACTGACACACTCAGGTATTACAACGCTCCAGTGGAAAAACCAATCTCACTGGATTCTACTGTTTGGTATACCGTTGCTACTGCTCTTGTTCAGACGAGGCTATCTATGAAGATAGCTTTGAAACAAGGATTATTTGTCACTCTGGTGCCCGTTCTTTTTCAGGCTAACGCACTTGCTGACGACAATCTGATCGCACACAGGTTGTTCCAACAGGAAGACTACGCCGAAGCCGCGGAGATCTACACCGACCCGGCATGGAAAGGCGTCGCTCTCTATCACTCAAATCAGTGGTGGCGTGCGGCTGAGGCCTTTGTGCGTGCTGATGATCATAAATCCATGCATAACCTTGGCAATACGTACGTCAAGATGGGTTACTACGCGCTGGCGCTTGAGGCCTATCAAATGGCACTTAGCAAACAACCGGACTTTGAAGATTCCATAGTGAATGCGGAACTGATGCGACAGCTGCTCAGCCTTGAAAAGGAAGAAGCCGGCCAGTCTGCACTGCAACGCAAAGGTGAAGAAATTGATCGAATAGAAAGCGATGGTCAGGAACTACCTGGTGGAAGTTCTGAAGAAGGCAGTGACAAACCTCAGGAGCGTGAAGACAATGGTGAGGACCGTGCTGGCAACACTGATGATCGCAGCCCAGCACCAGAGGCCAAAACAGCCGGTGACAGCTCTGAAGCAGGTAGCGACAAAACGCTGGAAGACGATGGCAGCCCAGAGGGTGGTGCGAACAAAGGCACAGAGTCAGATACCACCAATGAAAACAATGCCTCTACCGGTGCCGAAGGCAAGGACACCGCCAGTGATGCGCAGGCAGCAAGTATACGCGCCAACTTGGAATCGGCCCAGGCTAACGAGCAATGGCTAAACCAGATAAATCATGATGCAAAAAAGTATCTGCGCAAAAAAATAGAGCTTGAAATTGCAAGGCGAAAGGCGGCGGGTGAAAGCGCACCCGACGGTGGTAACCCGTGGTAAGGCAACCGATCAGTGCTTCTTTGGCAATTTTCTTTGCTGTGTTGCTATGGGGCAACACTACACAAGCCAGCGACAATGCCTATATCAATTTACAAATCGATAGTAATGAAGTGTTCTCTGGCGATACCGTTGTGCTTAACGTGGAATCTACCGGCCTGTTTGATCCGATAGATTTTTCACCGTTGCTGAAAAAAGCTACCTTGCTGCGCGAAACCACAGGCACGCGTATTTCGGTCATCAATGGCAAGGTCGTTGAGATAGCACTGAGGTGGATGGATTTGCAGCCGAAGTCACCTGGGTTGTTGGTGATCGGGCCACTGCTTGCTGGAGATATCAGCTCTAACTCGGTACACGTTAATGTGCTGGACTTGCAACGTCCTGATTGGCAGCCGCAGACTGATGACCTGCAGATAAAAACTACGCTAACACCTGAATCGGCCTTGGTGAATCAACAAGTGGTTCTGTCTATTGAGCTACTACATAGATACCCGCTTAGTGGGGAGTCGGTTTCATTGCCTGAACTAGGCGAGTTTTCTCACCGAACAATAGTTAGCGAACGGCGAACGTTTAAAGACGAAAATAAAGAGTGGTATCGCACCGAATGGCGTTACCTGCTGTACCCCCGTGAGTCCGGAATGATTGATATCGGCAGTATCGAATGGACTGGAACTGCTTTGAAATCACGATCAGAACGCGCTCCGTTTTCACGCACACTTGAGTCTCTACCACTGACAGTTGCTGGGGCAGCAGACACTCAAAGTGGCTGGTGGCTACCTAGTGATAGCGTTAAGCTCACTGAAGCATGGTCGGAGCCACCAACAACACTTCGAGCAGGTGATGAATTAGAGCGAACAATTACTATCGAGGCATCAGCCGTACTTGCAGGGCAAATACCAACACCCACGGTACCCGAGAGCCGTGCCATACGCCAGACACTGATTGACTCAAAACGTGAGGAAAAGATCACAAACAACAATATCATCTCCAAAGCCGTGTTTACCTATCGTGTGAAGGCACAAAGTCCTATTCCGGTTTTTCTGGATACTGTCAGAATACCCTGGTGGGATACTGTTACTAATGAAGCACGCGAAGCGATCATACCGGCACGAAGAATTAATGTTGGCCTGCCGGATCATGCTGATCTTTTAAGCAAGGCAGCGTTGCAGGAAACTGGAGTGAATGGAATTAAACACTGGTTGCAGTCAACTAACAAGTTGCGCGTGAGCTTGTATTGTTTAACTACATTGGCCGTTCTGTTTTCTTTGTGGAATATGGCACCGGGGCTACGGGTGCGTAATCGAAATCGGAAGCTTTTGAATACCTGTATCGCTGAACTAAAAAGAGCTGCCAGGGTTGGAAATGAAGAAGAAATTTATCGACTATTACAGCGCCCTGAATCAAAGAAAATACTGGCTGGTACAGAGTCGGATTTAGTCAATACATTAGCATCCCGACTCTACTCGAGAACTCAGACACCCATACAGACACATCACTTGATGGATATTATTAGATCAATTGAAGTAAAGTGTGGACAGCATAAACTCGGGATAAGGCCCAGTTCACAAAATGTGCTTGCAGAATTATGAGTATCGTTCTTAAGCAACGCGTTAAGCCAGACAGTAATAGCGCTGTTATTGTCTGCGAATACCGTACGAAAGTACCAAGACATCCAGGTTCAGGGTGTATAAACTCAAAAAGAAGATAGATCTAACGGACAACCGAGAGAATATTAATGAAAATGTACCTTGCTATGCTAATGGCGGCAACCATTGTACTCAGCGCACACGCAGATGATGACGATGACAAAGGCTTCGGTGCGGCCGGCATACTATCGAATAAAAACTCAGAGGATTTACCAGAGGCAACGCTATCATCTGGTGAGCCTCTGCTCGATGACCCAAAACTAACACTTAAGTCCGGCACATACTATGAGTGGGAAATTACTTCCGACGGCAGCCAGGAACTCGCATTGGCCGGTGCAGGTTTTCTACGCGCCATCTGGATAGACGAAATTGTTATCGAAGGAATAGAAATCAGACCACTTGGTGTAGACAGCCTTGAATTTGATGAAGCAGGTACAGTTGAAATAAGTTTCCTCGCAATTAAACCTGGTACTTATCGCTTTGGCGTACCTGGACGGGAATCCCAAACCCTCGAAATTACCATTCAATAGCTTTCCAGATTAACTGGTAAACACAATGCCCAATAAGTTGCGATATCTCCCGGTACTGACCGCTGCTGTTTGTGCGGTGACTGCAAGCACCAAACTGCATGCAGAGGCGCTTGATATAAATGTGATCTATCTGGAGCAGCAGCGAGTAAGGCCACCTGTGCTTTCCAATCTGGTAGTGCATCCGGAAGATGAAGGGGAAAAAGGGGCGCTACTGGGCATTGCCGATAACAATACCACAGGCAAGTTTCTCAAACAGGCCTACGTTCTTGAAGTGATCATCGTACCTCCAGAAGACGATGTGGTTACTGCAGCACAAGCGGCACTACAGGGCGCAAATTTGGTGGTACTGAATATGCCGTCTGAAAAGTTGCTGGAAATTGCCAACCTGCCAGAATCCAGTGATGATCTTCTGTTTAATGCCGGTAGTGCTAATGTCAAACTCAGAAGCGGGAACTGTCGACCCAATATACTTCATACATTGCCGTCCCGTGCCATGTTAACCGATGCTTTGATGCAGTTCTTCAACAAACGTAAGTGGGACTCCATTTATTTGCTGGAAGGCAACCGTGATGTCGACAAGTTGTTTGCAGCATCGGTCAGAAAATCTGCCAACAAATTCAGAATTTCCATAAGCGCCGAAAAACAGTGGATTGATGACGCCGATATTCGTCGCAACGCATCAGCAGAAATACCTGTTTTCACACAAGCTAGAAAATACGATGCAGTTGTTGTCGCCGATGAAGATGACGACTTCGGCCAGTACGTCCAGTACAACACCTGGTTGCCGCGACCAGTCGCCGGCACAGCAGGGCTTGAACCTGTTGCATGGGATCGTGTTGTCGAGCAGTGGGGAGCAGCGCAGTTACAGTCACGCTTTGAAAAACAAGCCGAAAGATCGATGACCAGCCTTGACTATGCAGCATGGGCTGCTGTTCGAAGCATCGGTGAAGCCGTAACCCGCACAAAAAATGCAGACCCGGCAGCAATCGGTGAGTACCTGATGTCCGATAAATTTGCACTGGCGGGATTCAAAGGTGCAAAAATGACCTATCGAAAATGGAACGGTCAACTACGCCAACCGATCCCACTGGTACACCCGCAATCGGTAGTGGCACTTGCTCCAATTGAGGGATTTTTACATCATACAACAGAACTGGACACACTCGGACTTGATCAGCCAGAGTCCAATTGCGAGGAAATGAAATAGTCATGAAACAGCCTGCCCTTGCCCTCGCTGCAACTCTCATATTTGCAGCAACTCCCGCGAGCGCCCATTGGGTGTACGTAACCAATGAAAAAGATGACACTGTTTCGGTTATAGATACTGAGACCAATGAAGTCATAAAAACGATAGACGTCGGGGAAAGGCCTCGCGGTGTTACCTTGTCTAAAGATTTTAAATACCTGTTTATCTGCGCGTCAGATTCCGACACGGTACAAATCATGGATGTGGCAACCGACAAGATCATCCATGATCTGCCGTCGGGTGAAGACCCTGAACAATTCGCGCTGCACCCTGACAACAAGCATCTCTACATTGCAAACGAAGATGATGCCATTGCCACTGTTGTTAATATAGAAACTCGCACCGTTGTAGCCCAGGTCGATGTCGGTGTAGAGCCGGAAGGCATGGCAGTCAGCCATAATGGCAAGTGGGCAATCGTTACCTCAGAAACCACCAACATGGCACACTGGATCGACACTTCAACCCATGAGCTGGTTGAAAACACGCTGGTCGATCAGCGACCACGGGACGCCGAATTTACCCTCGACGATAAAGAACTCTGGGTATCATCAGAGATCGGTGGCACCGTGTCGGTAATAGATACAGAGACACGTCAAATAAAGAAGGTCATCAATTTTGAAATCGCCGGTATGTCGGCTGACAGAATACAACCGGTTGGTATGGAATTAACCACCGATGGTAAGCATGCATTTATAGCGCTTGGTCCATCCAATCATGTTGCCGTAGTTGACCGCGAAACATACGAGCCAGTGGAATATATATTGGTTGGCAGGCGCGTATGGCACACTGCACTCACACCAGAGCAAGACAAGCTCTATACGACAAACGGTGTATCAGGTGATGTAACTGTTGTAGATGTTAAAACCCTGAAGGCTGAAAAAACCATCAAGGTCGGCCGCTTTCCATGGGGTGCAGCTATTCTGCCTGCTGATAATATTCCAAATTGATAGCGACTACACAATGCAGTTATCGACAAAAATAGTTTCGAAGAACGAAAAGTGAATGCCCTTCAGGTTACCGATGTAGAGTACAACTACAAGCGCATCAAAGCGCTTGATGAGGTATCTCTTACTGTTGATCACGGTCGTTTTGTAGCACTTCTCGGGGCGAACGGCTCTGGAAAAACGACACTGTTCTCTATAATAACCGGATTGTACCAGGCACAAACCGGTGGTGTGAGAATCATGGATTATTCACTCGAGTCCGAGTCACTAAAAGCACTCGCGAGCTTAGGTGTTGTGTTTCAACAAAGCACGCTAGATATGGATCTGACGGTCGTGCAAAATTTAAGTTACGCGGCGGATCTACAAGGTTTAACCAGTAAAGATGCAAAAGAAAAAATAGACTCTTCAATCTCTTTACATGATATGGAAGAGTATACCGGTCGTAAAGTCGGTGCGCTCAGTGGTGGTCAGAAACGCCGTGTAGAGCTTGCAC
>CAZCKD010000023.1:0-26145 GCA_964498925.1 uncultured Granulosicoccaceae bacterium | reverse complement strand
TTAAAGTCAGATTTTTCATGCTTTGCGCGAGTCAGGCTGAACTCGACATCTTCAGCAGTGAAGTCTTCACCACCTTGGAACTTCACACCTTGGCGTAGCGTAAATCGCCAAACGTTGCCTTCCATCGCTTCCCAGGACAAGGCTAGCTCGGGTTGCAATGTCAGTGAAGTATCACGCGTCACTAAACTTTCGTACATCATGCCGTTAGTGGCAACAGTGGGTCCTTCGTTTTGTGAATGCGGGTCAAGAGTGAGGGCATCGCCCTGGCTTGTCCATCGCAATGTGTTCTCAGCCAATGCGCTTGTCGTGCTGGCGGCTAGTGCCACAGCGCAAAGGGGAATGATTTTTCGTAGTTTCATAACGTATCCTTTTAATGGGCGTTCGAATCGATACTGACATATTTAAACGGTATCGTCACGAGGATCCTTCGGTGCTCATGCCGCTTAAACAGCAACGAGACATCGGCTCTTGTTGATCAAAGGCTCTGACTTCGGTGGCAACATTAATCTGGGAATGAATGAGCGTGATTTTCTTTCTAACTCGTCGGTGCGGTCAGATTTCTAACTTCCTCGTAGCATCCTGATCGACGTGAGGAGTAGAGAGCGGCGGAGATAAATTGCTCCACATGAACCCTAATGGCGAAGCCAGAAAAAGGTTAAATCGACTTTTTTTGATCAACTTGAAATGCACCCATGAGGTGCAGACGTCGATATAATTGCATTTATAGAGTGCATGCCTTACGTTATAGCGAGGCTTGATTTAACGTAACGCATTGTTTTAATTATTCATTTTCTGATGGTATGGACACTGCTGTCAATTTGACAAATAATCGTCAATCCACCGTCATAACCCAGTACCTAAACCTATGAAAACTAGACAAAAGACACTTTTAAATAATCCTTCGGGAAAGCGAGTCAAATTCGGGGCTTCGTTGCTATCTGCTGTAGTCCTAGCTGCGGCATCCACACTTTCACATGCGGCCACCAAAGTCCCTTTTGCTTTGGATTGGAAATTCGAAGGGCCTTCTGCGGCTTTTTTCGCAGCTATCGACAATGGCCATTTTGCTAAAGCTGACTTGGACGTAGAAGTTGCTGCGGGACAGGGTTCTCTGGCTGCCATTCCTAAAGTTGCAACGGGCGCTTTTCCTTTAGGCTTTGCTGATATCAACTCACTGGCTCAGTTTCTTGATTCGAACCCGGGTGCGCCTGTTACAGCCATCATGATGGTTTATGACAAGCCTCCGTTTGCAGTTGTTGGTCGAAAGTCACAAGGCGTTAGCGGACCCAAAGATCTGGAAGGTCGCGTGTTAGGTGCTCCACCACCGGATGGTGCATGGGCGCAATTCCCGGCATTCTCTGAATCTGCCGGTATCGATATGGACAAAGTTAAAGTTGAGCCTGTCGGTTTCCCAACGCGTGAGCCAATGCTCGCTGAAGGAAAAGTAGATGCAATCACTGGCTTCTCTTTCTCTTCTTATTTGAACCTGGTTCGTCTGGGTGTTTCTGAAGACGACATCTCAGTTATCCTGATGGCTGACCATGGTCTTGATCTCTACGGAAACGCTATCATCGTCAACACGGAATATGCAGCTGCAAACCCGGAAGTGGTAAAGGGTTTTCTCGCAGGTGTTGCTGCAGGTTGGAACGATGTAATGGCTGACCCTGAAATGGGTGCAAAAGCTGTTGGCGCTAGAAACCCAGCTGCTGATGTAGCCCTAGAGCAACGTCGTTTGCAACTGGCTATCGATGCTAACGTTCGTACTGAGTACACACTCGCGAATGGTATGGGTGGAATCGATAACGATCGTATGGCTGCTGCATTAGATCAACTCGCTAAGAACTATGAGTTTAAAAATGCGCCTGATATGTCCTTGTATTTCGACGCATCCTTTTTGCCTGAAGGTAACTTCCCAATTAAGTAATCGTCATGACTGATAATGGATCCGTAGCTGCCGGTGCGGCAGTAAAGACAGCTTTAATAGACATCAAAGCTGTCAGCCACACCTTTAATACAGCTACGGGTCCATTACATGTACTCGATTCGCTCGACCTTTCGATAGAAGAAGGAAAGTTCACCGCTGTTGTTGGTCCGTCAGGCTGTGGTAAATCCACTCTGACCAGGCTGGTTGCTGGCCTAATGAAGCCGGACAGCGGGGAAGTCTGGCTACATGGGGAGCAAGTCGTCAGCCCTCGATCTACCGTCGGAATGGCTTTTCAGAATCCGGTGCTGCTGGAATGGCGAACGGTTTTAAAAAATGTCATGCTGCCGTTAGAAATTGTTGACAGTGGTATGCCCATCGCTAAGCAGGAAGAACGCGCCCGGTATCTACTGGCTCTGGTCGGGTTAGAAGGATTTGAAAATAAGCGACCATCCGAGCTCTCAGGTGGCATGCGTCAGCGTGCTTCTCTGTGTCGCGCATTGGTTCATAAACCCGATGTTTTAATTCTGGATGAGCCGTTTGGTGCCCTGGATGCATTCACTCGTGAGGATCTCTGGCAGATCATGCATACCTTGCGTGAGCAGGAACCTTTCACTGCATTGCTAATTACTCATGATCTACGAGAAAGCTTGTTCTTGGCAGACGAGGTCGTAGTGTTGTCAGGTCGGCCAGCGCGTGCACAACATGTTCTTCAGGTCGAAATGCCTGAGAAACGCGAGTTGGAAGATCTTTACACACCCAAAGCATCAGAGATGCTTGCAGAGCTTCGCGCTCAGATTCAAATTGCACAGAGGCGCGACTAATGAGTATTCGAAAGGTTCTTATACCTGTCACTGCCATTATTGTTTTTTTGATTTTTTGGGAGCTTTTAGTCTGGGTTAATGATTGGCCCAACTACAAAATGGCTTCGCCCAGTGATATCTGGCCGGCATTCTGGAAATTTAAAGAACTGTTTGTCGCCTACGGTTGGCAAACTTTGTGGAGAACCGTCGTTGGGCTTCTAATCGCTATTGTTTTTGGCACTCTGATAGGCATGTTAATGGGACTATCTCGAAACATTAGAGATGGTCTGTATCCGCTGCTGGTTGGTTTTAACGCCATACCTAAAGCGACAGTAGTCCCGATAATCGCGCTCATGTTTGTTGGAGAGCACGACATGAATACCATTTTGATGGCATTCATGATTTCGTTTTTCCCAATTGCTGTTTCTGTCTCTATTGGTTTGAGCACATTGGAACCTGAGTATCGCGATATTCTCCAGGCGTTGGGTGCATCCAAATTTATGATTTTCAGAAAAATCGCGCTTCCAAAGACGCTCCCTGAATTTTTTGGTGCTCTTAAAGTTGCTGTTACCCTTGCGTTTATCGGTACTAACCTAGTCGAGATTATCGAGCCTCATGGTCGTGGCCTAGGCCACCTCTTTGACAGCGCGAAAATCAATTCCGATTACCCATTGATGTTCGCCGTGCTGATTGCTCTGGCCTTTATGGGAATACTGCTTTACTACGTGGTGGTAGCGCTGGAGAAAATCTTTGCCGGTTGGGCAGAACGTTCGCCAACCTAGCTCTCAATACCTTTCATTCCCTCGGCTGTATATCGTTCTCCAGCGATAACGATACCTTCCAGTTCTTTTTCAAGCTGCTCGGTATCGGTACTTGCCCAGTGTATGTCTGTGCTGCCGAGATTATCTTCCAGATAGGACAGTCGTTTGGTGCCGGGAATCGGGACGATGTCATCTCCTTTCGATAGCAACCAGGCTAGAGCTACTTGTGCAGGAGTACATTGTTTTTTGGTGGCGAAGTTTTTAACCACAGTCACCATGGCCATATTCTTTGCTGCATTGTCTGCAGAAAAACGTGGCAAATTAGCGCGAAAATCACCGTCTTGATATTCGGTTTTATCGGTAAACGTACCGGTTAAAAAACCTCTTCCAAGTGGCGAGTAGGGTACGAACCCTGTGCCTAGTTCCCTGCATGTGGTTAGAATCTCGGCTTCGACATCTCGGGTCCATAGAGAATATTCTGTTTGCACAGCAGCGACTGGATGAACAGCGTGTGCTCTGCGTAATGTCTCTGAGCCAACTTCGCAAATACCGATATGCCCGATTTTTCCTTCTTGAACGAGCGATGAAAGAGCTTGCATAGCTTCTTCAATAGGTCGCGACTGGTCAATTCGGTGGATGTAGTATAGGTCGATATGATCGATGCCCAGTCTTGTCAACGAAGCTTCGCAAGCTTGGCGAATATAGGCTTCGCTGTTGTCCACAATTCGTGAATACTCACCAGGCTTTCTGACGATGCCGAATTTAGTTGCGATGGTCAATGGTGTTGAACATTCCTTAATGAATTGATTCAGCAAGTGCTCATTGTGATGAGGCCCGTAGATATCCGCTGTATCCAGAAACGTGACACCTCGCTCTACTGCTCTATGCAGTACTGCCATGGATTCCTTGTCATTTCGCTCTCCATAGAACTCACTCATTCCCATACAACCTAGGCCTAGTTGCGAGACGGTGAGTGAATCACCCAAAGTACGTTGCTCCATAGAATGAGAGTCCCTGGTTGCTTAGTGGAAATTGAAAGAAGGATTGCTGGCTTTCGTTGCCAGTTTCCATAGTAGCAGCGAATGAGTCTGGCAGAAACAGCCGATCAACACGCGTAGATGGCTGGTTGCTAGTCAAATTGGCCAATGCAGAAGTACCACTCATAACGCCATCCGCAATTAACCAAACGCGATTAAACCAGATATGCGTCATGTTTCCAGCCTTCAGAAGGGTTAACTGCGGCCGTTGGGTAGTCGATGGGTGTGTTAATTCGACTTTACGTTGCCTGTGGGGGCGTAAGTGAGAATTGGGTAACAAAAAGTGTTAAGAGGCGGGGAAGCTACTTAGCGAAAAAAACACACTTTCTAATTTGAGTAGTTTTGTTAGGAGTTGTACTTTGTCTCAAGTTATCACGGATATTTCGAAACCGGCTCGCTCTAAAGAGGCTGGTTGGCGATATGCAAGTAGTTTGCTGAGTACCGCTGGTCGACTGTATTCTGATCTTCCTGTGCTCCAATCAACTAAGAAAACTATTCGATTTCTCGCTAATGGAATGCTACACAAAACTGAATTAGAGCGATTGAGATCGGTGTTTGATTGTAATGAACTCTCCGAGGTCTTAAACGTATTTCCAGCCATTGAGGATAAATTGTTTAAGTCGTATTTACATGCCGGTTGGGATCTACAAACACGTTTAGAGAATATTGAAGATCATTTTCATGAAGTAAAAACACTGTTCGGCTATCAGGCGAAAGAAATATATAAGCCGGAAGGCTTTCAGTTATTTGAGTTTGCGGATAATGATGATGAGCCTTATACCCTGGAGCTCTTTGCTGGATATTTACGCGAAGGCTCAATGGGTGTAAGGCTTTGTAATTCTCGCGGTGATGAAATGTATGCCTTATCCTTTCATCTATCTGCCGGGCCACAACGTGCCATGTACATAGGCGCTGTTCAAGGACCAAATGATCGCATTCCCGATAGGCAAAAAGAAATAGTCAAGCTGACTCGTAGTAACTATGGATTAAGACCGAAGGCATTAATGGTTGAAACCGTATACATTCTCGCTAAGCGATTCGGGATAGATGAAATATATGCTATTTCTAACGATCAAAGAATCTATCCCACCGTGTTTATGCGTGGTGTCGATCGTTCCAGGTTGCATTTCGATGCTGACCAATTGTGGGATGAATACCAAGCGCAGTTACAATCGTCAGGGTTCTATAAATTCCCATCTGAGCCTGTCCGTAAGGATATTGCTCAGCTAAAGTCGAAGAAAAGAGGCTTATATAGAAAGCGGTATGACTGGTTAGATAAAGCCTCCTATCATACGAATAAATCTCTCAACGAATTGATGAACGATAGGGTTGTAAGTACGACTGCTGATCCAATCCAGCTTGATAAAGCTGCCTAGCTAATATCAGGCAGCTTTAAATTGAATAATATTCGTTTCTGATTCTAGTTTTGCACTTAGCATCTTAGGTGTGACCAGAACGATACCGTCATCGGTAACGTGGAAAAACTTCTCGTCGTCTTCTCTATTATGACCAATTGTGGTCCCAGAAGGGATTTGGGCATGTCGATCGATAATGACTCTGCGTAAATTGCAATGTGTACCGATGGTGCAATCGGGCAGTATGACGCTTTCGTCGATTGTTGTTCCTTCGTTAGCGACAACATTGGTGTGCAGTAGGGAGTTACTGACTCGTGCTCCTGAAATAATGCACCCATCGCAAATCATCGAATTGACAGCTGCGCCACATCGATCGGCTGAGTCAAAGACAAATTTTGCAGGTGGTGACTGAGAGTTAAAGGTACGTATAGGCCAGGACTTATCGTATAGGTTTAGTTGAGGTACGACACCAATGAGTTCTAGATTGGTTCGCCAAAAGGCATCCAGTGTACCCACGTCACGCCAGTAGGCTGGCTTTTGTTCTTCATGGTCTACGAACTGATGAGCCATGACCTTCTTGGTGATTATCAGCTCGGGAATAATATTGCGACCAAAGTCGTTTTGAGTTTCCAGCCGCTGATGATCATGTATCAGTTGTTCGTATAGAAACTTGCTATTGAAAATATAAATACCCATTGAAGCCAAAGCTTTGTCTGTTTTGCCGGGCATATGAGACGGGTACTTTGGTTTTTCGGTAAATTCGTTAATACGGTTGTCTTCGCCTACCGCGAGAACACCAAATTGTTTTGCCTCCTCTAAATCAGTTTCGATGGCACCAATAGTAAGATCGGCACCGGTTCTGATGTGGGCGTCTAGCATTTCACGGTAGTCCATTTTGTAGATATGGTCACCGGCCAGAACTAACACGAATTCAGGGTTATGGCTCCTGACGATATCCATGTTCTGATAGATGGCGTCAGCTGTTCCTGTATACCAACAATGTTCCGAGGTACGTTGTTGAGCGGGAAGAAGCTCGATCATGGGGCTTCCATCGGGGGAGGTTAGCCCCCAACCTTGCTGAATATGCTGATTCAGGGAGTGGGACATATATTGGGTTAACACACCAACTTTGGATATCCCCGAATTAAGGCAGTTAGAGAGGGCGAAATCGATAAGACGATATTTTCCGCCGAAATGTACGGCAGGTTTGGCACGCCAGTCGGTCAAGCCTTCCAGTCGTGAACCACGTCCACCAGCCAGCACAAGCGCTAATGTCTTGGACTGAGGGTTTGAGTTAAATCGGTGATGAGCTTCCATTACTCCTCGATCGTCTTATGTTGTACAAACTCTGAGTTACCAATATTCAGGCCATAAAGACTTATCAAGGTGTCTTAATGGCGTCGTTTCACATTCATTGACGACATAATTACTTGAAATCCGCTCTGCTGGTCATTTTTTAAAATGGATGGAGGGGCGGATAACTGTTACATGAGATACCTCCAGGTCTGCTTTTTTGTTCTCATCCAGGCTGCAGTTTTGTGTTCGATTTCTATTAATGCAAGTGCTGACATATTATGGACTAGCTTAATACTCATAATTTGATCAGTTCTTGCGTGTAACACTCATAAGGTTTCTTTAGGCCCTCTTATGTGACGTATAAATCAAGTTACAGAGGATACTGCCACTAGATGTGTAGATGCCTTTTCATTGGCTGATTGTATAGGGGCTGTATACGATGACAAACCTGTCTAAAAAACTATCACTCAGATCCGTTTTGTTTCTGTGTTTTACTTTGATATCAGCAATACCCGTGTTGATTCTTGCCGGGTGGGTGCAGCAAACTGCCTTAGAAAACGAATACGATGCCGTCCATGAAAAGCACTTAATCATCGCGCAAAACCTAACAGGCTCCATCAGCCGTTACATAACTGATTTAAAATCCGGCTTTCGGATCGCAGGAAATGCTGCAAGTGAATGGCGAGCGCCTGGAGAAGTCTCTACCTTTCTTGCAGATTTGAATGTAGATCAAACATGGATACTGACTGAAGGCCGAGAGCCTCAGCTTTATATGAATCTTCTTGGCGCTGATGCCTCAGCTCCGCTATCAAGCACAGTTACTGAATATTTCAATACCAACAGAGAACGTATAGACGCAGACCCGAGTGGCGTGTATGTATCTGGTGTCATGCTCGGGCGTGAAGGCAAACCGGTAGTGGCTGCCATTAGAGAATTAAATAACGGATCTTATCTAGTTGGGTTGGTTTTCACCGACTACATAACATCTGTTCAACAAGCCATATCTTTTGGCAAGCTTGGGCATGCAGCAATCGTAGATCAGCATGGCAAAGTGTTAGCGCACCCATTACCAAAGTGGGTGGCCGCTATGAAAGACATCTCGTTTATTCCACCTGTTAAAAAGATGATGGCTGGCGAGACAGGGGTTACCGTATTTTATACGCCTGCTATGCAGGCAGATATGATTGCCGGTCATACGCAAGTTAAAGAAACTGGCTGGGGTGTCATGATTCCGCAGCCTGTATCTGAATTGGAAGAAGCCGCCGCAGGGTATAAGCTGATCTCTCTGTCGATCGCTATTGGTGGGATTCTATTCGCTGCCTTGGTAAGCTGGTGGGTTGCACGGTTTATCACTCGTCCGCTGGGCGATATCGTCTCTTATTCGGAAACAGTTGCCGCAGGTTCGTTAAGTAAGTACCAGGCGACGCAGGGCAGTTTTATTCCGCGCGAATTGCGTAAGTTGCTCGTCTCAGTCGAAAATATGGTTGATTCATTACTTCGTAAAACCAACGATTTAATGGATACATCCAGCAAGCTTCGACAAGCCCAGAAAATAGCCAAACTAGGGAACTGGGAACTTGATTTTGACAGCGGTGAAATGTGGTTTTCTGATGAAGTATTCACCATTCTCGGACTCGATGATGAGAATAGGGATGCATCAGCCTGTGATCTGACAAGCGACAAAGCCTACGATGCTTTCGTCAATTGTTTTCCAGAAGAAGACCAAGCCAAATTAGTAGAGAGCATTAAAAACGCTGCTATGGACTGCGGCTCATTCAGTCTTGAACATTGTCTAACACGTGAATCAGGTGACAATGTTTATGTTCAGCAGGATGTTGTGGTCAAAGACGGATGCGGTGGCGGCGGGTGCGTGCTTTCAGGAACGCTTCAAGATATTTCTGAGCGGAAAAAGCACGAGCAAGTACTGACCATACAAGCTCATTATGATTCTTTAACCGGCCTACCAAATAGAAATTTGTGTGTTGATCGAATTACGCACGCCATCGAAAAAGCCAAACGAAATAAAACAACCGTACCGCTACTCATTATCGGACTTGATCACTTCAATGAAGTGAACGATACGATGGGCCATCTTGTGGGTGATGAGGTGCTTTGTCTAGCTTCAGAGAGGCTGTCAGGTGTATTACGTGAGTGCGATACACTTGCGCGGCTCGGCAGTGATGAATTTGCTATCGTCATTGAAGATTTTGAAGAGTCGTCGGATATTTCCGTGGTTACCTCAAAGATCCTGAATTGTTTTAAGACTGCTTTTCATACTGACGGCTGCGATATTATGGTTGGGGCATCCATTGGCTTAAGCTCCTATCCTCAAGACCACACCACGGCGATGGGCTTGTTACAAAAATCAGATACCGCTCTACATGCGGCGAAGGCTTCAGGTCGTGGATCAATTACAGCCTTTACTGCCGAGATGGATGCTGTCGTCAAGAGCCGTATGAGTCTTCGATCTGACTTATCAACGGCGTTGGAGAACGATGAGTTCCATCTGGTATTTCAACCTATCGTCGATAGCGGAACAGGCCAGATAGTGAGCTCTGAGGCATTGCTTCGATGGGTGCATCCTGAAAAAGGGATGATTTCCCCCGAAATATTTATTCCTATCGCTGAAGACGCAGGCTTTATCAGTGAGATTGGTCTCTGGGTCTTAGAGACGGCTATCAAGCAATTGGCGACATGGCATGCAGCAGGAAGTGATTGGTTAAGAGTGTCTGTAAATCTGTCTCTAAGGCAGGTTCAAATGGGTTTACAACCGTCGCAAATTATCGGAATTCTCAATAAGCACGGTGTTTCGGCGGAAAAGTTAACGCTCGAAGTGACTGAAAGTATGCTTGTCGATGACGTAGATACACTCAAGCAATGGATGATGGATCTTAAAGAGGCAGGAGTATCATTTTCGATTGATGATTTCGGTACCGGGTATTCATCGTTGAGTTATTTGCTCAGCCTACCTGTATCTACCATTAAAATTGACCGGTGTTTCGTATCGAATATTCTGCAAGGTTCTAAGGACGAGACACTGGTTTCGGCCATTATTGCTTTGTCGCAGAAGCTGGGTTTTGATGTTGTGGCCGAAGGCGTTGAAGAACAGGCAGAATTATCGAAATTGCTGGAGTACGAGTGTGAGTATATTCAAGGGTATTTCTTCAGCAAACCACTATTGCCAGTTGATTTCGAAGAGCGTTTAAACGCTAGAATCATCGAAGGAATGAAAAAAGCGTCCTAGGGATTTAAATTCTTAGGCGTTATACCCGCGCACGCTCGGCAGCTTATAGGTATCATCCCAAGCAGTGATTAATCTGTTTGGGAGAGCCGTATGAGCATGATCTTGTATACCGCGGAAGCCAGTATTGGCGTTGTTTCGCACATCGCAATGGAAGAATCTGGGCTCGATTACGAGCTTGTCGCCTTAGATTTTTCAAAAAAAGAACAAGCTAGCGCTGAATATTTGAAAGTGAATTCCAAAGCCCGGGTGCCCTCGCTCAAGGTTGCGGAAGGCATTATCACCGAAACCCCTGCTATCTTGAATTATCTCGCTCAGGTCGCTCCCGAGTCACCTCTAGGCTTGCCGGCCGATCTCTATCAGCAGGCCAGAATACAATCCTTTAACGCCTATCTGTGCTCCACTGTCCACGTCGCTCATGCCCACAAGAAACGTGGTTCGCGCTGGGTGGATGACTTAGCCGCGCAAAAGGCAATGACCGACAATGTTCCCAATACAATGGCGGCCTGTTTCAAAATGATTGAAACCGAAATGTTTGAGGGGCCGTGGGTACATGGAACTACGTTTTCAATTAGCGATCCGTACCTGTATCGAATCTCATCGTGGGCCGAAGGTGATGGAGTGGATATTAGTAACTACCCGAAAATTCATGCGCATCTTAATGCTATGTCCGAACGGGAATCCGTTAAAGCGTATAAAGCGTATTTCAATGCATAACCTTTGGTTGCATGCACAATGACAAAATATACAAAATCGGAATCCGCTATTGAAGGGCTTTCCCAAGAACAATTTCGTGTCACCCAGCGAGATGGTACGGAAGCACCGGGAACCGGTGAGTATTTGAGCAATAAAGAGCCGGGAGTCTATGTTGATGTCGTCTCCGGAGAGCCCCTTTTCGCCTCTGCCGACAAGTATGAGTCTGGCTGCGGCTGGCCCAGCTTCACTAAGCCCATAGAGCCGTTGCATGTTAAAGAACTGACCGATGACTCTCTAGGAATGCGACGAGTCGAAGTTAGGTCAACCCATGGCGATTCGCATTTAGGTCATGTGTTTCCTGATGGCCCTAGTGATAGAGGTGGTCTTCGCTATTGCATCAATTCAGCTTCCCTACGGTTTATCCATAGAGATGACATGGTGTCAGAGGGTTATGGTGACTATCTGGATCAGATCGAGGAGCAAGTCTGATGAGTGAAGAGCGTGCCGTACTGGCCGGTGGTTGTTTCTGGGGTATGCAGGACCTGATACGAAAGCTTCCAGGTGTATCTGATACGCGGGTTGGTTATACCGGTGGGGATGTACCGAATGCCACCTACAGAAATCACGGTACTCATGCGGAAGGCATTGAAATTACGTTTAACCCGGAACAAATGAGTTACCGACGGTTATTGGAGTTCTTTTTTCAAATTCATGACCCTTCCACTCCGGACAGACAAGGCAACGATCGAGGGAAATCGTATCGATCTGCTATCTACACAGCCAATGATGAGCAGAGACGTGTCGCTTTAGACACCATTGCCGACGTTGACGCCAGTGGTTTGTGGCCCGGTAAGGTCGTGACTGAGGTGGAGCCGGTTGGAGACTTTTGGGAGGCGGAGCCTGAACATCAGGACTACTTAGTCAGAATTCCACACGGATACACCTGCCATTTCATCAGGCCGGATTGGATTCTGCCTTCAAGACATTCTGAGTAGTCTTAAGGTATTTATTATTCACCGGGCTCGGGGCGAATAACGGGCTTGGGTATGTGGATGGGGCGGGGTGTTTTTCTCGCCCACATCGAATCTGCTGCTTCTCTCAAGACATCCAGGTTTGCTTCCCGCATTGCGGCAGCTCCCCAGTTGTAAGTACGGTAGTCATTGAAATAAGAGAGATCTTGTTCCCACCAGGGGGTAGATTCCGCCTCGTGATCGCACGACAGTCCATACATGTCTTCTTCACCATCCTGAAGATCAAGCTCGTTCTCATCTTCAGTGTCATTATCTGGAAAGTAGGACGCCAATGGGTTGTACAGCCTCACCCAGGACTGGCTGCTAACTGGGCTTTGCACGCTGGGTTCGGCAATTTGACTCTCAGACATCTCAACGGAGTCGATTGACTCGCCTCTAGCGATATCGTCGTTTATAGATTGATCGTCTTTGGTGTTTTGAACGGCTTGCGCTTCGACAATTTTGCCTTGGTAGCGATGGTGGGAAAAACCGCCGTGATGTTTGTCTCTAATAATGTGTTGTGGCTTGGAGCGTCTACGACCACGGAAGACGTGCGCATCATCTCCTTGTGCAGAGGATTCGTCTCTACTGTTTTTCTGTCTGCGGTTTTGCCGCATTGCCTGTTCGGCAGCCCTGTTGGTGTAAGGGCGGATGGTAACCACTTTTTAAGCCTCTACAGATTTCTCCTGCAAGGAGCTTGTCATAATTTCTCTGTACTGAATATATGAAAAACTACGTACATGGCGTTATATCTGAGTCTCTGAATGACATTCCCGGAACTGCATCACAGTATTGCCCAGCAGCGATGGTTCAGTCAGGGTGATTTGTCCTTCGCACTGGCGGCTTGTCATACCGGCGTTTGCAACGAATTCACGCACTACAGCCAGATCCTTTACTTTGAATTCCATGGCGACGATTGAAGGAGACTCGTCTTGGATAACACACTCGGGCAAGGTACCGATATTGTTGATCAGAGTGTCCGTTTCGAGTACACGTATATAGCCGTTTGCTGTGTCTACCGAAAAGCCACCGGTCATCGCTTCGTATGAACCATAGATGGACTCAAATTTCACTTTGAGTTCAGTGTGCGTGTCTTGGGGAGCTTTTATGGATATACCCTCAATTCCGAAAGCTCCGTTGGGATGATTCATCCAATCGGCAACTTCAACCAGATCGCGCCTGTGTTGTTGGCACAGAAAGAACGACAAACGCGGATTCTTGCTATCGGGTAGCAAGGCAAGCGTTGTTTTTGTTCTTTCTTGCTGTCCGCTTGGTAGCGTTACATCCCTGCCAAATTCGAGATGACCACTGAGGTTCCACCCGGCATCTTCAGCTGATTGAGCATCGACTAGAGAGTCTTCACTGTGCAAGGCAGTCAAAGAAACACCCTCTCTATCTTGCAGATGATGGATGACGTGTCTGCCAAAGCGGAATTCACCGGCTGGTTTTAAGTCTTGCAAAGAGTCATCGTAGACGCCCATGATCTCCAGTAGGCAATTTTTAAACATTGCAAGGCTGGTACTGGTTCCCCATGGGTGTTTTCCCACAGGGGTCATCGTGAAACCTAAGGACTGAAGCCGTGCGCGTATCGCATTGATATCGTGAACCGCAATAAGCGGATGGTCTATGCCAAAAGAATTACTCGGGTGCATAGCCGAACGCTATGGTTGAATTTTTTGCAGTATCGATCCAGACGCTTTTAGGGGCTGTGTACTCCATCAGTGCATCGGTGCCACTAGAGCGACCGAACCCTGAGGAAAGTGATCCACCAAAGGGGGAGGACACATGAATGGCTTTATAAGCATTGATCCAAAATGTTCCCGCTCTAACCGCTCCGGCGACACGATGAGCACGGCCTACGTCTCCGGTCCATACGGCACCGGCTAATCCAAACTGACTATCATTGGCAATGTGAATGGCTTCATCTTCATCTTCGAAGGCTATAGCCGTTACGACAGGGCCGAATATTTCCTGTTGGGCGGCGGCTGAAGAATTCGGTAATGCACTGATTAGCGTGGGTGGAACAAATAAGCCATCGCCGTTTGGTGTAGTTCCTGTTGTTATCTTAGCGCCTTCACTCTTTGCGTTATCTACCATTGTCACCACGTGAGAGTGTTGATTGCGATTTGATACTGGGCCAATCTCTGTCGCGTCGTCCAGAGGGTCACCCAAGACCAACTTTGACATGCCATCGGTAAGCATGTCTTGAAAGGAATCAAGAATGCTTTTTTGCACAAGCAACCGAGACCCGGCAACACAGCTCTGGCCCGCCGCAGAAAAGATAGCAGCCTGAGTACCTTTACAAGCATCGCGAAGGGATGCATCTTCAAACACGATATTCGCAGATTTACCCCCGAGTTCCAACACAACCGGTTTCAACGATTGTGCCGCACTGATCGCCACCTGACGTCCCGTGCTCGGTGAGCCTACGAATATCACTTTACGAACATGAGGATTAGCAATGGCGGCTTGACCGGTACTTGGACCTAGCCCTGCGAGTACATTGATTAAGCCTTTTGGAAGTCCGTTTTCTTCTGCGATTAGCGCGAGCGCTACTGTGGTAACTGGGGTTAGCTCACTGGGTTTTATAACAACGCCGTTTCCAGTTGCCAGTGCAGGTGCAATCTGCCAGCCTGCAGTAAAGATAGGGGCGTTCCAAGGCGTAATCTGAAAAACGACACCCAGTGGCTCTCGCTGCGTGTAGTTTAGGTGGCCGCTGGGAACTGGAATAACTTCGCCATGAAGCTTGTCAGTCCACCCAGCATAGTAGGAGAACATTTCGGCAACTTTATTCACCTCAACGCGGCAATCTCTTATTGGCTTACCTGCAACAATAGCTTCAAGTGTTGCTAAATCTTCGACATGATTCAAAACCGCTCGCGCAATATCGTTGAGTACAACACCCCTTCCGTGATGATTGTATTTTGTCATCCAGACCTTCTGGGCTGCCGCTGCATAGGCGCAGGCCTCGTCAGCCAGTTGAGCCTCTGCATCCCGATAACGGCTTAACTCAGAATTGGAGTAGGGGTCTATCAGTGTGATGTCAGAACCATTCCCATCGCAAAGCGTTCCGTTGATTAAACTTTGCGGGTAGCTGTTCATTCGCAGCCGCTTCATTAACGATTTGAACAATTCAATTCGCTGGCTCATCACGTCATCGCTCCGCGTTCAAAAATTTTATTGAAGTCTTCGGAATCTGGCAGTGTTTCTGCGCTTTCGTCCCAAAGTGTCGCAATGCCTTTGAAGGCCTTAAGCTCTACGTCTCCCTGCTGAGCTAGTTCAAGAGCTAACCTGACATCCTTACGCATCAGCCCCATCGTAAAACCCGAGTCATATTGCTCGTTGAGTATCCAGCGCGGGAAATTGACTTCGCTAACACCGCTACGACCAGATCCTGCATTTATTCCTTCAAGAAGCTCTTCTGCGGCCACACCAGCAGCTTGCGCCATTCTTATTGCTTCCCCTACTAGAATCAGGTTCGCGGCACAAAGCATATTGTTAGCGATTTTGGCAGCATGGCCGGAGCCGCTTGATCCGACTTCGACGATACGCGCGGTTATACGCTCTAAAACGGGTCGGGCAATCGAGAGAGCTTTAGAGTCTCCACCAATCAGCATGGTCATCGTGCCTGCATTTGCTGCGATCGGTCCACCACTTACCGGTGCATCCAGAAAATAATATCCTTGTTCTTCGGCCAAATTACTTAGATATTTTGAGGTTGCAGGTTTAGAAGTTGACGTATCCAGAACGATGGTCCCCCGTTTAACAGACGCATGGATATTGGCCATTACCTTTTCTACAACTTCAGCAGTAGGCAGGGACAAAATGAGAACATCTACGTTTGCTGCCAGGGTTTCTGCATCAGTGGAGATTGAGCAGCCGTCGTTTTTTAAAGCCTCAAGGACCTCCTGGCTTGGGTCGTAGCAGGTGACGGGCATACCTTCGCTCAAAAGTCGCCTTGCCATTCCACCGCCCATATTCCCGCAGCCGATTATGCCGGTCTTCAATGACATTCAGATCACCTTTCAAGCTCAAATTTCAAGGTGTCAATACTAACTTACTGTGGCTTCCTTTCTGGAATATAGATTTTCGATGGGTTCTGGTATGTGAATGTGATGGCCTTGCACATAGTCAATATCCAATTCTCTGACCCGGTTCAGTATGGTTTCGCTGTTGATATGCATTGCAATGGTTGCAGCACCTACAACGTTTGCCACATCAATGATGGAACGGACATTCGATGCATCAAGTGCATCGGTAGTCATGCTATTTATCAGCTCACCGTCAATTTTTATTAGGTCGATATCTAGAGAACTTAGGTATTTGTAGTTGGGGCTGTTACCGCTAAATCGGTCCAGTGCCACCTTAACTTTATAACTGCGAATTAATTTAATAAAGTTAGAGATTTCATTTAGATTGGAGACGACAGCTGCTTCTGACAACTCGAAACAAAGACGGCTGCATATTGAATGGCCGGCCGTTTCCAGAATGTTGACGAGGCGATCCTGAAACGCAGAGTCGAGTATTGACTGAATGGACAGGTTGACCCCGATAATGGCAATGCCATCTTGAGGTGCTAATTGAAGGGATCTGACAACACGTTCCACCACCCATTGATCGATCCTTACAATGATGCCGGATCGTTTTGCCGGTGCAAGAAACGTTAATGGCGAACATAGACTTCCATCGTCTCTTTGCAATTGAAGCAGTGCCTCTACATAAGAAGCTTGCGCAGGTGTTGTGAGAGAGCCGACAAGCTGACCATGCAACTGAAATTTCTCAGTTGCCAAAGCATTTTCCAATCGTTCAATCCAGAGATCATCGCTGGGTATTTGTCCGTTAAATTCATTTCTATCAAACCAAAAGTGCACGCGATTTCGTCCTGCATCTTTTGCTGCGAAACAGGCGCTATCGGCTGCCTGTATCGCTTCCTCAATACTGCCCCAACGCGAATCAAGTGGGATGACGCCGATGCTGACGCCTAACTTGAATCGACGTTCTCCATGCATAAATCTGAAGTCATCGACGCTCGTGCATATCTCACTAGCAATATGCTTGGCTTGTTGTTTCTTTGCGTCGGTCAGGATGGCTGCAAACTCGTCTCCTCCTAACCGAGCGAGTACGTCATCACTACCAATGCTTATGCTTAGGAGTTTTGATACCTTCTGCAGAAGTTGATCCCCTACAGCGTGACCGCATGCGTCATTGACGAGTTTGAACTGATCCATATCAATGTAGAGCAGGGAGTGCTCGCATTGATCAGTTTTTGCATCATCAATAGCTTTTTGTAATCTTGATTCAAACTCTATTCTGTTTAACAGACCCGTTAACGAGTCATGTGTGGCGCGGTAGTTCATTTCTCTAGAGACACGACGCTGTTCGCTGACATCCCGGAAAATTAATATTGCGCCAATAAGGTCACCATTGTTGTCAAAAATAGGTGCGGCCGAATTCTCGACACCGAATCTGCGTCCATCTCTAGATGTCAGAATGGATTGGTTGTCTCCGTTGACTATTCGCTCATTCAAAATGCAACTAGTTACAGGGTTAGTGGCCGGTCTGCGTGTGTCTTCTGAAGCAATGTTGAAAATGTCAGATACAGGATTATCGACGGCTTCTATCGATAGCCAACCTGTCATTTGTTCAGCTGTCGGGTTTAACCACGTGATTACCCCCTGCGCATTGGTCGTAATTACCGCATCACCAATCGACTGAAGTGTCACCTTAAGGGTGTCATGCTTTTCTATGATCTCAGAACGTAAACTTTGCAATGGCGTTACGTCCCAATTAACACCTAGAAATCGTATAGCCCGACCTGTATGGTCACGAGTAATTTGAGCCGTTGCCCGAATTTTTCTCACACTTTTATCCGGCCAGATTATGCGAAACTCTGTGTCGTAGTCTCCTGCCTGTTTATTTTGTGCTGCTTCAAGAAGCGTTTTCTCTGCAGCTTCTCTGTCATCTGGATGCAAAGCACCAGTCCACAGCTCGTAACTGGCTTTATAGTTTTCGGAATGAATGCCAAATAGCGTGAACATTTTTGGTGTCCAAGCCAAAGTGTTTGATAGCGGGTCCCAATCCCAAATACCGATATTCCCACTCTCAGTTGCTTTAGTGATTCGTTCATTCGCGTACTCCAGGGAAAGGCGTTGAAGAACTCTATCTGTCACATTTTGTAGAGCACCGGTAATCCTCGTTGGATGTCCATCTCGATGTTCGACGCGACCTACTATTCGAACCCATATCTGACTACCATCTTGTTTGATAAGTGGTAGTTCTAAATCCCATCCACGTCCTTCGGACTTTGCGCGTATAAAGGCATCCTGAATTACGGGTCTAGCTTCCGGGGCGAAAAAACCAATCGTACTATCGACGTCGGGAGTGTGGTCACCGTTTAGGCCATGAATGCGATAGGTTTGTTCGGACCAAATAAGGTGGTCACTGGCCAGATCTAATTCCCATCCGCCGACATCGGCTAATGCACCGGTCTGGTTTAGTAATGAGTTGCTTTTTCTAATCGTCTCTTTTTGTTGTGTGCTTGTCGTGATGTCTTCCAATGTGCACACAAAACCTAGGACGGTTCCTGACTCTTCTCGAATTCTGTTGGAAATAGCTCTGACGTACTTGATGTCACCATTTTTTCGCACGATACGAAATTCAAGATCAATGTCGGTGCCTTTCTCGACAGATGCACACCAGCTGGTGTACACGAATTTTTTATCATCCACATGAACTGCTTGTGCCCAGCCAAATCCTTGCGCTTGAGACTTGTCCAGGTCACAGATATCTTCCCAGGCTTTGTTAACGTATTCAAAGTTACCTGTGGCGTCGCATTTACTAACCCCAATAGGTACAGATTCGTTAAGGGAAATTAGTTGGGTTTCTCGATTGGATATTTCTGACGCAAAAAATTGACTTTCTAGAAGAGATGATATTGATTTAGAAAACCACTTGATAGCTTCCCTTTGCTCTTGATTCAAAAGTTGCGGATCAGGAGCGGCTAGACACAATATGCCGATAATCTTGTTGTTTGAACAAAGTAAAGGCTGGCCTGCGAAATATCGAATTGACTCATGTCCGATATCACTGGCGTATCCTGAAAAATTGGGATCGCTCCTGAGATCACTGATTTCAAAGAATTCCCGATGTTGTTTTGCAAAGGATAGGAGTTTTTGATTTAGATCTGATGTTTCATCAAAAAATAGATCTTTAGTCAGATCCAATGAGTTAACGATCTCGTTCGTTAAAGACAGCTTTATACTGGGCGAAGGAATAACGGTTCCGGCTGACATTGCCAGTCCGGCAATGATCTCGCTCATATTGGATCGGTGGCGCCCTCGATCTTTTTGAGAACATTCAAAGCTTGTTGTCGCGGCGTCGATTGAAATCATCTGATTCTCTGGGCTAGGCTTTCGGCTCGGTGCTGGGAGCGCGAGGACGTCCGGGTTGACAGTCGTGCTATCTCGACAGCCGTTGTTGTTATTGGTTCTTTGGTTGATGGTCTACAAAAATCAACTCATCCGTAGCAAATCCTAAGGATTTTGCCTTTGTCACGAAGCGAGTTACAACATCCGGATCTGGCATTGGGCTTCGAGCTAATAGCCACAGGTAATTTTTATTGTTGCCCGCAATAAAAGCATAGTCGTAGTCATCACCTAACTCGAATACGACATAGCTTCCGTAAAAAGGACCGAAAAAGGAGACTTTTAGGTGGCCGATAGTGGGTTCGGATACGAATTTCGCACGTCCCTGGGCCGTCGATGCTTCATTTTTTATCGTCGAATAACCGCTGTTTATGACTCGAACATGGCCAGATTCCTCCAACGAATACTCGGCTTTGACATTTGATAAGCCTCTTTCGAAGCTGTGGTCCAATCTTGCGATTTCGTACCAGGTTCCCAGGTATCGATCCAGATTAAAGTTCTGTATGGGCTTTACACCGTCCGGCACGGTGGTGCACGCGCTCAGAGTCATGAGGAATAAAAGGCAAAGCGTGCGCTTAAAAGGATTGAGCATCTTCAGAATGTTAAAGCGTTAGACTGGCCTCAGTGTATAGTTGAGAGCTGAACTTTCGGAGCTTTAACGTTAATACTTGTTAAATATTCTTACATTAATTAATGAATAATTTCATCCAAACACATCGATGGAGTCCGCCTGAGGGTGTCGCGCAAATAAAGGGTAGTGTTTACCTTTTGCACGGGACGGGAGAGCACGCGGCAAGGTATGAGGAATTCGCGTCCAGTCTGGCAGATGACGGTTGGCTTGTCGGTGCTCATGATCATCCGGGCCACGGCGCATCTTTTGGTAAACGTGGGCTTATAGATCCTCCAGGTAGCCTGGCCACGCAGGCAGCGATTCAAATTCAGGCATTTGCAAGAGAGACCAACACAATGCCGGTAATCTTTGGGCATAGTCTTGGTGGGGTGTTAGCCATGGAGTTGGCACTGCTGCATAAATTCCCATCACGTGGGGTAGTTTTATCTGCTCCAGCGTTTGTTCCAAATACGCGGTGGACCGATCGACTGAAATTAAAAATTCTGACGCTTGTAGCCCCGAAATTATGTCTTGACCTTGGTTACAGTGCAGAGCGCCTTACCCACGATGAAAAAATAAGACGCATTGCCGAGAGCGATCCTCTGATACACGGTTATAAATCAGCCACATTGATTAATTGGCTTTTTCAATCTGGTGCACAAGCCTTGGCTGCGGCTGATCAGTTGAACGTTCCGTTACTATTACTCATAGCCGGTGACGATCATGTTGTTGATTCCAATAGCATCCGAGCTTTTTCTAAACAAGCGCCCACCGAGTTTGTGACTGTGCAGGAATACGACGGGCTATATCATGAGCTACTAAACGAAGCACCTGAAAATAGGAGTCTCGTTACACGTCATGTTATTCAATGGTTGAATGAGTCACTTTAATCTGCTGATTTGTTAGCAAAACCTGAGTGTGCAATAAATTAGCAAGATTGTTGTCTCCTGCCTAATTACGCAAAAATTCTTATAGACTGATTTCAGTTCATTAGGAAAAGTACTTGCACGACCACGGTTTCGGTTATGTACTTGGAATTTTGATATTACAACCCTATATTCCAAAGGATCTCCAGCGAACATTGCTGATCATCTTTTAACTGAGAATTCATTTTATGGACGCAAAAGCGATACTTGATGGTTTGCTTGAAAAATCACAGCGAGCAACCCAGACTGGCATGCAGATGGCCGAAGATAAAAATATCATTCCTCCTGCAGGTGATGAAAGAACGGCTATGTTGAAGGGCGCTGGTGCAGGTGCATTGGCCGCAGGTGCCGTAGCTCTACTCTTCGGGAGTAAAGGCACGCGAAAATTTGTTGGAAAGGCAGCGAAGCTGGGTGGCACAGTTGCAATTGGCGGGCTGGCCTATAAAGCGTATACCGATTGGCAAGCGCAGCAGAATCAACAGCAGGCGCCGGCTCAGCTCGATTCAAATGCTTCGCAAGGCAGCTCACTAAATCTAAATCAGTTTGAGGTGGGTACCCCAATCAACGAGCTGGCAGATAAGGCGGCGTCAAAGAGAAGTGAGGCTCTTATTCAGGCAATGATCACAGCAGCAAGAGCCGATGGTCATGTCGATGACGAAGAAATGAATCTCATTACGCAGCAAATTAATAACTTTGGGCTGGAACAAGACGTCACGCGTTTTCTTCTTTCTGAAATGAGTAAGCCTGTAGACGTAGATCGTATCGCTGCGCTCGCGGACACACCTGAAACTGCGGCTGAGTTATACATTGCTTCTGCAATGGTTGTAGATATGGACAGCCCTAACGAAAGGGGTTATCTGGATAAACTCGCTGCAGCGTTAAAGCTTGACCCGCAGCTGGTTAAAGAGCTCGAAGCGCCACTGCGCGCTTAAGCTCAACGGGTGGCATCGCCTGCTGCGTTAAAAAACACAGTGCGTGTGGGCTGAAATTCCAGCCCCACGGTGTCACCCGTTTTTAAATCTGTATCGCCAGAAATCCTAACGGATATGGCACCACACTCTCCACTATCAACCACTAGAAACGTATCTGCACCCAGGTACTCAACGATTTCGATAGTGCCATCAACTTGTCCTTGCGTGTGCTCAACCACATTGATGTGTTCCGGGCGAATGCCAAGCTGACATGCCTCTGAATCTTCCACTTGAGTTGCACCCTCACGCCCACCTAGTGGTCGATAAGAATTTTCTGTCATCTCGCAGGGAATGACGTTCATTTTGGGGCTGCCGATAAACTGAGCAACGAAGGTATTTGATGGGTTGTTGTACAGCTCTCTGGGTGTTCCTACTTGAATAATGTTGCCGGCATTCAACACCACAATTCTGTCAGCTAGAGTCATTGCTTCTACCTGATCGTGTGTCACGTAGATCATCGTGGCGTCAAGCGTTCGGTGAAGCTTAGAAATTTCGTAGCGCATTTCAACGCGCAAGGCTGCGTCCAGATTTGATAGCGGCTCGTCGAATAGAAAGGCAGTGGGTTCACGAACGATGGAACGCCCGATAGCAACGCGCTGTCGTTGTCCGCCTGAGAGTTCTTTCGGACGACGAGACAGGTAATCAGTCAATTTCAATGTCTCGGCAGCTGCGTTGACTTTGCTATCAATTTCTTCGGTGGGTGCTCCAGCTGTTTTTAGTGAGAAGCCCATGTTGTCCCGCACCGACATATGTGGGTACAAAGCGTATGACTGAAACACCATCGATAATCCGCGTTTAGACGGTGGCTGATCGGTGACATCCGTTCCATCAATATCAATGGAGCCTCGAGAGATGTCTTCAAGGCCGCCTATCATGCGAAGCAGTGTTGACTTGCCACAACCCGATGGTCCGACAAAAACAACAAATTCCCCTTGGTTGATCTCCAGATCAACACCCTTGATAACCTGGGTTGTGTCGAACCATTTCTCGACAGCGTTTAATTTAATAAAGCTCATTAACTCGCACTCTCGATGGCAGATGCCCAACTTAGCCATACCGCTGCCGTCCATGTGAACGATTTACCGCCGGCAGGAGATCCATCTCTAGGATCGAAGTATTCGGCAAAGCCGTGTGAACGGATAAGCTTGGCTGTATTTTGTCGAAGCTCTGTTCCTTCAATCAGGTCGAATTCTTCCATGCCCATACCGATGAGTAGGTTCACGACACCCCACACGGGTCCTCGCCAATATCGTTGGCCATCGAACTTAGGATCTCTCGGGTCTAGAGATGGAATGCCGTATTCCACATCTTTCATGATGCGCTTTAAGGTCTCGCGCATGGGCTCTGATTGAATGCCTGCATACCAGCAGAGAAACGAGGCGTTGGAAATTGTTTTTGACCAGTTGCCGGTTTTGGTGTTTCTAGAGTCGTACGATGAAATGTCGTCATTCCACAAGCTTTGAGCACCGCCTTCAAGGATAGCAATGTCTTTTTCTATCTGGTCGGTGTCACGCCCTAGAAGCTGACCGATTTTTAGTAAATCGCGTTGAGCTCTGAGTAGGGTAAACGTCATGCCCGGTTCTGCCACTCTAAACGGGCTCTTTTCTTTTATCTTTGCATCATCCCAGTTATTGTCTTTCCCAAGCTGCACCAGCCATATGTAGCGATCATAGTCGTACTTGGTTGGACGCATCGCACTGTCAACATGAGACGTATCGCGTCGGACATATTCTCCAACGCCAACAGGATCGATGCCTGCCATGGCTTCATCCCAATCTGGAGCATTATCTCGTCCTGCTTCCCACGGATGAATAATGCATACCGCGCCGTTGTCTATTCTCCAATTCATGAACCAGCGGTGCCAGGCCACCATTTTATCGAACAAGGGTTCAATCCTTTTCAGCCCGACTGTCCGGTTCTTTTCTAACACCAGTTTCGCCATTGTTGCGGCTATGGGGGGTTGTGTAATACCTGATGAAGGAATAGGTCCCTCACATCCCCATACATCCGGCCCCGGGAAATACCCTGGATCTTGTGCATGAAACAGAATGTGCGGCACCATGCCGCTTTCCCATTGGCCTGAAAACAGCGTATCCAACTCAGTCCATGCGCGATCAATGTCGAAGTCTGCAAAACCCAGTGCAGCAAATGCGCTATCCCAGTTCCACTGATAAGGGTATAGCCCTTTTGTCGGAATGGTGTAGTTACCGCGATCATTGGTTTTTAGAATGTCTCTAGCTTGAGCATCTAGATCTTGATTGCTAGTCATCATCCTTTCACAGAGCCTGCAGTTAAACCTTTAGTCATGAATCGTTCTAATCCAAGAAAGAGAACCATGATGGGAATGGTGGCGATAACGGCACCGGCCATCAAATGTTGCCGTGGAATCTCGGAGCTATTCAGCATCGCGACACCTCGGGTCAGGGTGAATTTTGAAGGGTCATCGAGCAACATGAATGCAAGCAGGAATTCATTCCACGCAATCATGAACACATATAACGATACGGATACCAACGCGGGTAAAGACAATGGAAGCGTAATTTTCCAAATGACTTTGAGCCGCGTTAAACCATCCATGAGTCCTGCTTCCTCGACTTCTTCGGGTAAGCCTCGAAAATACCCCTGCAACATGTAAAGTGCGACAGGGATGGTTGTCACGGGGTAAATCATAATAAGTCCGGGAATGGTATTCCGAAGACCGACCATCGAGTAAGCAATGTAAATAGGTAGTGCCAATACAATCATCGGCACCATGTATATCAACAGTATCGATCGAGAGAAGGCGGCTTGTCCGCGAAATTTTAGCCTTGCTACTGCGTAAGCGCCCGGTACAGAAAACAGCAGTGTAATAACCACAGTAAAAACGGATACGTAGAAGCTAGTCCACAAGTAATTACCAAAGTTAAACTGTTCGAATAATTCGAAGTAGCTGCGGAAAAGGGCAGTGCCCTTTTCTATATCCAAAGAGAAATCCAAAGGATTTTTTAACAGTGCTTGTTGTGACTTCAAGCTCGTCATCACCATGACGTAAAAAGGAATTAAAACAATGGCCGTAAAAAACACATAGCCAACGCCTGTGAGGAAGCGAATAACAGCGTCCTCGAAGGAATGTCGACTCAATTGTCCGACATGCACTTCTTTGAGCATATGGAATAGGGGAAGCCCGGTGAATAACCCAAACAGAAACCCGGCTGATAAACGATAGACGGTGTTGACGGTGTCGGAGAGGCCCAATGGTTGAAATGCCGTGAACATCAATAGCATGCCTGCAATGCTCGCTATGGCAACGATAAGCAATCGACTACTCAGCAGCGTTGTTATAAGGCCTAAAACAACACCGAACAAAAGGCTCTCGATAAGCAGGGGACGAAAACCATCACCACTGGCGAAGGACAGGGCAACAGATACAGTTGTTGCTACAACAAAAGCCCACAGAGCACCGATAACCGCACTTGTCGGCAGCCCGCGCCTAACCGCATTCATAATCCTTCCTCCTGCGATATGTATCGGAAGAAAAAGAAACTGAAGCTGAGTAGTACGGCGAAGATAATGACGGCCACCGCTGCACCGGCACCGATATTGGATATTGCAAAGGCTTGTTCGTAGACATTAACCGTGAGCGTTCTCGTGCCGGCATTACCGCCTGTTAGAAGGAATATGTCGTCGAACTTGTTGAAGGTCCAGATGAATCGAAGTAAAAATAGCACGCTCAATATACCCAGCAACTGTGGCAGGGATAGATACCAAAATTTTTGAAAGGGAGAAGCGCCATCCATGTCAGCAGCTTCATACATGTCAGAATCTATGGATTGCATTCTTGCCAGGATGAATAGAAACGAGAGCGGAAAATATCGCCAGATCTCGAAGACAGTCACCATGATCAATGCTAAAGGTCGTTGACCAAAAAAATTGATGGAGCTTTCAGTAACGCCCATCTGTATTAACAACGCATTCACGGAACCCGAAAATGGATCGAACAGAGTTACCCAGGTGAATGCGACAGCGATAATGGGGGATACATAGGGGAATAGGTATAGGCCGCGTAAAACGCCTTGTCCAACGAAACTCTTATTCAGGAGTAAAGCCGCAAATAGGCC
>CAZCKD010000022.1:0-26262 GCA_964498925.1 uncultured Granulosicoccaceae bacterium | reverse complement strand
ATGTCCCCAGGTTGATACATAGACATGGGGATTGACCAACTATTAATGCGTTGTCGTAACGGTTCAAGAGTGCCATCGTAAATGGTTTTTCCAGACTCAACGATGGCGATGCGATCGGCAACAGCTTCAATTTCATCGATCAGGTGGGTAGAGAAAAAGGTTGTCGCACCGTCCTTGACCGTGTGTTCGCGCACTAAATCCAGAAACTCTCGCCGCGCAACCGGATCCATGCCTGCCGTAGGCTCATCCAGAATCAATAAACGGGGTCGCGTTGCCAACGCCAGCGTCAATGCCAGCTTGGCTTTCATGCCGCCAGAGAAAGTACCGATGCGTCTTTTGGGGGGCAACTCAAAGTCGTCCAACAGAGTTTGATAACGCTCCTGACTCCAGGAGGGATAAAAACCTTTAACAAACTTGGAGATGATCTTCGGCGTCATCCACGGATACATATTCTGATCTTGAGCCACATACCCGATCTGTTGCCTGATTTTGATCAGATCGTCTTTTAATGGTTTATTAAAGACGTGAATTTGACCTTGATCAGTATGCGTAATACCCATGATCAGTCGAATGGCGGTGGACTTCCCGGCACCATTTCGACCAAGGAAGCCGAACACTTCTCCTTCGTGAACCTGAAGGTTTAATCCATCAAGCACCTGCAGTGATCCAAACGCTTTTTTTATTCCTTCAAGTTTAAGAACCACATCGGCGGGTGCAGGTACTGCTTCTCTGTCCTGCACGACCGTGTCGGGCAATTCGATCATGGATCTGGGTATATCGCGAGTATGAAGTAGCCTCTATACTACGCGATAAGATACCCCGAGTTAATCCTGACAGTGACTATTTCAGGAATTGCCAAAGTAAAAGACCGGCAGGTACGACGAAGTACGAAGTTAGATCGTAGCGCCATTTCTACCTAGAGCAGTGAGGCCATTGACTATCTCATGAACAGTAAGCTGACCATTTCCTGCCAGTGCCAAAAATTAATAGCCTCCGTCGAGGTTGATCAGAACAAACTCCCGACCCGACTGAAATGCTATTGCATCGATTGCCAGACTTATATCAAGCATCTTAAGCAGAGCGATCATTACCTGGACGAACTAGGCGGCTCTGACATATTGCAAATTTCGCCTGCCGACATCAGCATCAAACAGGGGCAAGAGTTTCTAGGGAATATGAAAATTACGCCAAACGGCATCTACCGATGGTATGCCACCTGCTGCAACTCACCTATTTGCAATACCCCAAGCAATGCCAATATGCCTTATGTCGGATTACTCAATAACAACATCACCAAGGCGACAGGGCAGCCTGCCTCGGGTAATGAGACTGAAAAAAACAGTAGCAAGAAAATTAAAACGCGCACCGTTACTGTCAACAAGCAAACGATGAGTGAGCAGTTGAATAGTATTCTCGGCCCCGTTCGATTTGGTGTTGGTGCAGGATCGAAGCACCCTATAAAAGCGCCATGGCCAGTGTCGAAGGGCTTTGGTCTGCGTGGAACACTAGGTACCCTGCGAAACATCGCTCGCTGGCGAAGAATCGGCGATCATAAAAAATCAGTCTTTATTAATCATGAATCCAATCTGCCAACCGTCGAACCGGTGATTCTCAGCCTGCAAGAGCGTAACGATGCCCGACCGGCAAAGTAATAGATAGCAGAAACACGTCATCTACAAGTGCAAAAGCATAGGCAACCGAGACAACACTAATCGATACAAATGAAGCAACCATGAACAACGTATCCGTAGCGTGCGTCGGTGCCGGCTATTTCAGTCATTTCCACTACGATGCCTGGTCCAGGATCCCTTTGGTAAATATCGTAGGTTCAACGGACGACAATCTGGCATCGGCACAAGCAACAGGGCACCCGGGCTTTGATGATTTAGCCACTATGTTAAGCAGCACTTCTCCAGATGTGCTCGACATCATCACACCACCTACGAGTCATCTTGCGCTTATAAAAAAAGCACTGGCACATTCAAAAAAACCTAAGCTGATTATTTGCCAAAAACCTTTCTGCCTTTCCTTGGATGAGGCTAAGGAAGCTTGCCGCTTGAGCGCAGAGGTTTCTGTACCCATCGTCGTTCATGAAAATTTCCGTTTCCAGCCCTGGTACCGAAGTATCAAAAGCGCTATTGACTCAAACACCATAGGCAATTTGCATCAGATAACGTTCCGACTCCGAACGGGAGACGGTCAAGGCAGCCAAGCTTATCTAGACCGTCAACCCTACTTCCAAACCATGCCTAAATTTCTGATTCACGAAACAGGTGTTCATTGGATAGATACCTTTCGTTACCTGATGGGCGAACCCAAAGCCGTTTATGCAGATCTACGAAAAATGAATCCGGTTATTGCCGGTGAAGATGCAGGTTTCGTCATCTTCGAGTTCAGCGATGGAAAGCGCGCTCTATTCGATGGAAATCGATTGCTGGATCATGCGGCTGACAATCATCGTATGACTTTAGGCGAGTGTCTGGTTGAAGGCAGTACAGGAACGATGGAGTTATCAGGAGACGGATCGGTCACTCATCGGGTTAAGAATGCAACGGAGAAAAAAGTCATACTGCCGGCTAAGGAATGGTCCGGTTTTGCTGGCGATTGCGTACTGGCCCTGCAGAAACACGTTATCGATGCCTTGCAATCAAACAAGCCTTTGGAGAATCTCGCAGAAGACTATTTAACCGTCTTGGAAACCGAAAAGGCGATTTACCTATCCTCTGAACGACAGGCCCGCGTCGAATTGTAAGTGGGTCAACAGTTTGGTCTGTTTGACGCCTCAAAAGCAGGATACTGGCTGCTTTTAAGGGACATTAGTTCTGCCACGGCAAAAAACCACCCTGAATTAGGCACGACCTGTGCCCTGTAAGAAGACTAAATGCGACTTATACTGTCACCATGAAAGGATATGCTCGAATAGCCGCAGCCGTCCCAGCAGCTGCTGTGGCCGATGTACAAGCCAATGCTGATCGGACACTCGCGCTATGGCGTGAGGCGGATTCTGCGGGCGCAAATATCGTTGTCTTCCCGGAGCTCGGACTTAGCGGCTACAGCATTCGTGACCTTTCGCTGAATACAACGTTGTTAGACCGGTGTGAAGACGCATTACTTTCATTAGCTGAAGCCGGTAAAGCACTGGAGCCAGTTGCATTAGTCGGCTTACCCGTTAGATTTAATCATGGTTTGTACAATTGCGCGGCCGTGCTTCATCAGGGTTCTGTTTTAGGCATCGTCCCCAAAGCCTACCTACCCAACTATCGTGAGTTTGAAGAGGCGCGTTGGTATCGATCCGGGTTTGACATTGACAACAATGCAATGCTGGACATTGGACAACACCAAATTCCTTTCGGCGTCGACTTATTGTTCAAGAGCTCTCTATCCAATCTAACGGTCGGTCTAGAAATCTGTGAAGACCTTTGGGTGCAAGCACCGCCCAGCAGTTTTCAAGTGTCTGCAGGCGCAACGGTCATTTGTAATTTGTCTGCTTCCAATTTCACCATCGGTAAAGCAGAGCTTCGCCGTCTACTTGCATCCTCAACATCTGACAGAGGCAAATGCGCTTATGTCTACGTCGCTGCAGGCCCCGGTGAATCATCAACGGATGTCAGTTTCGATGCCGATGCCTTCATCTGTGAAAACGGCAGCGTTCTAGCGGAATCGCAACGATTTAAACGTAGCGGCCAATTGATTACGCAAGACATAGACGTTGAGGCGTTAGCTTTTGAACGACGCTCTACAACCACCTTTGGAGATTGCGCTCGCGAGAATATGGCGAACTACAGAATCGTCAATTTTAATTCTGTCTCTCCGGAAGGTTTGGTTCGGCAAATTTCCAAAACTCCTTTTCTTCCTAAAGACCCTGCCACATTGGCGAATCGTTGTTGGGAAATGTTCGAGATTCAAAGCAACGCCTTGGCAACCCGAATGGCAGCCATTGGCAAGCCCAAATTGGTTTTAGGTGTATCAGGCGGGTTGGATTCCACTCAAGCAGCTCTGGTTGCTGCAGCAGCACTCGATCTGCGAGGGCAACCACGTAGCGATCTCATTTGTATCACTATGCCCGGATTTGGCACCTCTGACGGGACACGAGACAATGCCGAAGACTTATCCAAGGCTTTGGGTGCAACGTTTAGGGAAGTCAGCATCTCCGATGCAAGTCGCACTGTGTTGAAGGCGGTTGATCACGACGTTACGAAAGATGCCGACAACGTCGAGCAACTACTAAACACGTTAAGGGATCACCCCGAGTTTGGTGACGTCACCCTTGAAAATGTGCAAGCGCGGCTTCGCACTCTGTTACTCATGACGCTTGCCAATCAAAATGGCGGCCTGGTTGTTGGTACCGGCGATCTTTCTGAAAAAGCGTTGGGTTGGTCTACTTACGCCGGTGATCACATTGCCATGTACGACGTAAACGCCGGAGTCCCAAAAACACTGATTCAATTCGTCATTCGATGGGTCGCTAACGAACGGGCCAGTGTGTGGAGCGATAGCGAACTGCTACGTAAAACATTGTTCGATATTCTGGACACACCCATTTCACCGGAACTACTACCCGCTGGAGCAGATGGCGAAATTGCTCAACTCACCGAAGAAAAAATCGGCCCCTATGAGTTGCATGACTTTTTCCTTTACCACTTTGTTCGACACGGAGCACGACCAAGCCGCGTACTGGACTTAGCCGGCGTTGCATTCGATGAGTCGCAATACGACGATGAGACACTTAAGCAATGGCTAAGCGTATTTATTAAACGCTTCTTCATGCATCAGTTCAAACGCTCATGCACAGCAGACGGGCCCAAGGTGGGCAACGTCGCCCTTTCACCCAGAGGTGATTGGCGAATGCCGTCCGATGCGAAGCCTGATATCTGGCTGGAAGATATTGGTAATTGGCACAGGGTTCAGTAACTCTAGTTATTGCTGAACTAGCTGAACTAGCTGAACTAGCTGAACTAGCTGAACTATAAAAAGCCTCACACCAAAACTTAAAAACTTAAAGTTTTAGTTCTCAGCTGAAACAAACACCCTTACAAGTCGATCTCCATTACCCCATCGGCGTCCGCTGCACGCGACTGACAAAGTATGACCGAAGATTCGCGTTGTTTTTTTGAAAGTACAAAATCACGATGCTCCACATCCCCGGATACCAAACCGCACTGGCAAACACCGCATAAACCATCTGAACATTTTATGTCGATGGGATAACCATGCTGTTGAAGCACTTCTGCCGGGGACTGATCGTCCGGCACTTCAAAGGTTTTACCTGACTGGGAAAGCTTTAGCGTGAAAGGATGGTTTTCATACTCCGGTACCTCAGGAACTGAGAAAAACTCAAGATGCCGATTCTCTTCTGGTACTCCGGCAAGCTTCGCTGAATCCAACACTGCATTCATATAGAGTTCTGCGCCACAGGTATACACATGGGTACCATCCTCAACGCAACTAAATACCGAATCAAGATCGAGTCGGGTGCCCTCGTCGCTGACGTGTAAATGAACCCTTGCCGCCCATGGATGCTTTGAGAGCTCATCCAGGAATGCCATACTTGTTCGTGAACGACCGGAATAATGCAACTCGAACTCTGCCCCATTTTCATGGAGCTCATGCGCCATTGCGATCATGGGGGTGACACCGATACCCCCTGCCATCAAATAGGTTTTCTTTGCACCGCGAATCAATTCAAAATGATTGATGGGCTTAGACACAAATACTTTTCGTTCTTCACTGAATATTCGATGCATCAGCATTGAACCGCCTCGCCCTTCTGGCTCTTTCAATACAGCGATTTGATAAACCGAACGGTCGCTCGGATTACCGCACATGGAATACTGACGCAAGTATTCGGGGGCAACAACGATATCCAAATGAGCACCGGCAGTCCAAGGCGGTAAATCAGATCCATCCAAGGTTTTAAATTCGTAGTGAGTAATATCGGCAGTGTGCTTCACCGCTGAGGCAATCACTACTTGAATGACCGGACTTTCGCCGTCATTGCTATAGATATGGGCAACATCAGAAACCGTCCCATCCGCAAGCCGCTGCTTATATTGATCTGCCGTTATCATCGCCTGATAGGCTTCGATACCCTTCTCCCTATCCATAGGAAACGGATAAGGATATGGTGGCGGTGCTAAAGGGGCCGGATAGACGGCTAAGGTCTGATCGGAGTACTTTAAATGTAGGTCTTTTTGTAATTGCCTTTCATTAACAGGCTTGGTCGTGGGGTGATATCCACCATCCTCCTGCATTTCCAGATCCCACCACCATTTTTTGGTTTTATTGAGACTGCCGCGGTTGGCAAAATCGTCAAACTTAGCCAAGGCCTTTGCACTACCCGGAAGATTCATTGCTGTCCATCTGAACGCGCTATCCGCGAGTATCCCTTCAAGATTCCACGGGCATGTTTTCATACACCGGCCACACATGGCCCCACCTTCGGTATTTATTCTGTAGCTTGCACATTTCTGACTGTCCGACTTCCAAATCTCATAGCCGTTGAACATCAGCTTAGGCCCTGCCGTTATGGCACCGGATGGACATTCCCTCGCGCACTTGTTACAGCTTTCGCAGAATCTTTGCAGACCAAAATCAATCGGTTTATCGTGAGACATCGGGAGATCGGTGGTGACAACACCCGACTTTAAACGTGGTCCTAAAAAGGGATTCAATACCACTTCGCCGATACGGCTGACTTCGCCCAAACCGGAAAGTAGCAGTAACGGGGGTTGTAATACCTCGCCATCCATAACCGAATGCGCTTTCGCCTTATAACCTAGATTTCTAATCTGCTTCGCTATGACACCGCCTAACAATGAAAAGCGCAAGTAGGCACGCATGGACAAAGCAACCGATATCCAATCATCACCAGAGGATCCTTCCATGGTGCCGTAGCCTTGATCCACAATCATTGAAATAGCTTGATCATGTGGAGGATCGAGGACATCACCCGCTGCATCGTGCGAATACCAGGTCCAATCGGGACATCGTGAAATGCCTACTGCATCGATGCCTAAAAAGTACGATGTCGCCTTGATTAAATCGGCAGCATCGCTCGGACTAATGATTGTTTTTTCCGCCTGCGACTCGCCGTCTTGTAACAGGACGAACGCACCTAGGGCGCGACGCTGTGCCATGGAGGGTGCAGATTTTCTAGCGTACTTACCGCCAGCTGCACCTTCTTGAACTTGTTTTCCCATATCCCCGAATTGCGCTCTAGCGAACATATCGGTTCTTTTAGGAACCCGTGCAACTCGCGCTTCGTCGATGAATGTCGTGGTTTCATCAACCCGCTTTAAAGTCTCGAAGGGATGCTGCCCATCGACGAACCTACGATCGCTGTAGGGCTGGTGGTTGGAAGCGGTTTTTGAAAAACCTTTGCCCCATTTCCAGGCCCAACCAAAGGCCGATCGAGGCTGTACGGCCAGAGGTACGAGCGGAAGATCTGCGGTCATGGAGAAATCGGTTGTGATGGCGCCTATGCCGAAGCGATCGCCTACGTACGGGTGAACGAGCTGACCGTCTTCGACCGTCGCCAGTCCCGAAAGTACCGCAAGCTTATGTAAATCAACGCCACTACTTGTCCCCGTATGAGCCAAAGCGTCATAACCAAGAAGACGAACATAGTTAGCCAACACTGCAGCGGTTTCTGATGCAAGCAAACAAGCACGATGAGCCATTGCATCGACAATCCATTCTGTACCCGGTTCGTCATCGTGAGGGTCTCGTGGATGCTGATAAAGAAACACGACAGCATGTGTATGTCCTTCGGTGCTGCCCGTCGGTTTGCCGGTTGACTCTTTTAAGTCAGCCATAATCATGTCGATACCGGAGGCCAGCGTTTTGGTTTGACGTGTTTGTAGATCCTCGGCCAGTCGGGATACGTCAGGATTAACAAAGGGGTTGGTTAACAGAGCCTCGTCTGTTAACTCACAGACACCGACAATTGATGCATCGGAGAAATAAGCGAACGCTTTAAGATGCTGTGCCCGTTCATCAAGATCATCGGGACAATTAGCAGTGGCTTTGTTGACATGACCATGTCGAATGGCGTCCAGCATGGCCTGATGTTCCCGCATCGCATTGATGATGGATTGCGGTGCATCTGGCACATCAAACGAGAGTTGTTCAAAGGGTGGGGATTGCGTTAAATCCGCAGTATCACGTACGCGGGATAACAGCTCGACCGGGAAGTGCCCCTCATGGATGGGGCGGTTTTTGTCGGAGAAAATTCTCATTCTGCCCGGTAGGATGCAGGCGATGCGCGAACAAAGTCAACCGCCTTACACATCAGGCATTACTTCATCCCCATTCCACCCATGCCGCCCATACCACCCATTCCGCCAGGTGGCATTTGTCCTTTCATCGCTCGCATCATTTTAGCCATGCCGCCCTTGCTGAGCTTTTTCATCGCACGCGCCATTTGCTGATGCTGCTTCATCAGCTTATTAACATCTTGTACCTGCAAGCCTGCACCTGCAGCAATCCGCTTTTTGCGAGATCCTTTCAAGATTGCCGGATATTTTCGTTCCTGAGGCGTCATGGAATTTACCAATGCAATCATGTGAACGAATTGCTTATCGTCCATTTTATTTTTAACGGCATCAGGCACATTGGCCATGCCGGGCATTTTATCCATGAGGGACGCCATCCCGCCCATGTTGGCCATTTGCTCGAGCTGTTCCTTCAAATCATTAAAGTCGAAGTTCTTGCCCTTCTTCATCTTGTTGGCAAACTTCTCGGCTTTGTCGTGATCGACCTTAGCCGTTACTTCTTCTACAAGACTGACAACATCGCCCATACCCAGAATGCGAGATGCAATTCTGTCGGGGTGGAACGTTTCCAGCGCATCGGTTTTTTCACCGGCACCGATAAACTTAATAGGCTTGCCGGTAATGACACGGACTGATAGAGCAGCACCACCTCTTGCATCACCGTCTGTTTTGGTTAACACAACGCCTGTCAGTGGCAAGGCTTCTCCAAAGGCTTTAGCGGTGTTGGCAGCATCTTGGCCGGTCATGCTATCGACAACAAACAGCGTCTCAATCGGATCGATAGCTCGATGCAGGGCCTGAATTTCAGCCATCATCTCTTCATCTATAGCAAGACGGCCTGCCGTATCAACTAACAGCACATCGACTAATTGCTTGCGCGCTTCTGCCAACGCTGCATTGGCAATGTCTACAGGTGATTGATCAACCGAGCTTTCGAAGAAAATCGCCTCAACACTGCCTGCGAGTGTTTCCAATTGCTTGATGGCCGCGGGTCGGTAGACGTCACAGCTGACGACCATGACTTTCTTTTTGTCTTTTTCTTTGAGTAGACGAGCAAGCTTGCCCACCGTTGTGGTCTTACCAGCACCTTGCAGACCTGCCATCAGCACGACCGCTGGCGGTTGGGTCGCCAGATTCAGCGGCTCAGCGTTGTCTCCCATCACCGAGACGAGTTCATCGTTAACAACTTTGATGAAAGCCTGACCCGGAGACAAGCTACCAATGACTTCCTGCCCCATCGCTTTGTCGCGAACCGAATCGATCAGCTGTTTGACGACTGGCAGCGCAACATCGGCCTCAAGCAGAGCCATTCGCACTTCACGCAGGGTATCTTTTACGTTGTCTTCGCTCAGTCGACCCTGACCACGAAGATTTTTGATCGTTTTACCTAAACGCTCACTTAAATTGTCGAACATTGGGATACCTGCTGATGATTGTGGAGCAAACCGTCAAACCCGCAAAAACGGCGCCGTAGGCACAGTATACGGGACCAAGACCGGAACGGCGCTGCCTTGACTTGCCCCCGGCGAGATCCGTGGTCCGACCCCGCTGCGGTTTCGGAGGCCCGCTTTCGGGAACTCTGTAGTAAGTTCTATGTCCAAGCCGGACTTTGGCCAACTTCAGACTTGTTCAATGAACTACCCGAAACCCACTTCGTTTTCTACCTTCGCACGGACACTGTTTACGTTGCTTACGAGAAGAATATGGGTCGTTCTTCTGGTTTCCCAATACGGCATCATTTCCACCGTTCAAGCCAATGAGGGCGAAGGCGCGCCGATCATCGCCATGAACACTGATGAGGCGCTTTCGAGCGAGCTACTCAAGGCCTACCAGGATATGGGTTCGGACTACGAGCCAAGAACCGAGCACTTTGGTGCTGACGGCACCCCAAAATATATCAACCGACTTATCCAGGAAGACTCCCCGTATCTCGTACAACATGCGCACAATCCTGTTAACTGGTACCCCTGGGGCAGTGAAGCATTTGAAGTAGCGGCAGCCGAACAGAAACCCATATTTCTCTCTATCGGATATGCCACCTGTCATTGGTGCCATGTCATGGAACGCGAAAGCTTCGAAAACGAAGATATTGCGGGTCTCATGAACGAGCACTACATATCCATCAAAGTGGATCGTGAGCAGCTACCTGATGTGGACGCTCTCTATATGTCAGCGGTGATGCTCGTGAACGGTAACGGCGGTTGGCCCATGTCCAGCTTTCTGGATGTGAAAGGCAGAACGTTCTACGGCGCTACCTATTTCCCACCCGATCAGTTTGCACAAATACTTCAACGCATCGAGACACTATGGCGCGAGCAGCGCCCGGCTCTGATGGATCAGGCGGCTCAAATAACTAATGCCGTCAACCTGAATAGCCAAACGAGTTCAGAAGCCATCGATGTGGGTTTCCGAGAAATTTCCCGTGGTTTGCAATCTGCTCAGGAAGGTTTCGATAGGATCAAGGGTGGGTTCGGCGGCGCCCCGAAATTTCCTCGCGAGTCGACCTTGTATTTTCTACTTGATCAGGCAATGCGCAGCCTGCCCGATCAACTCGAGGATGACTACTCCTCACTAAGTATGGCTGACAACACATTGCAAAAAATGGCAGCGGGCGGTATCCACGATCATGTCGGTGGAGGATTTCATCGCTACGCTGTCGACTCTCAATGGTTGGTACCGCACTTCGAAAAAATGCTCTACAACCAGGCCGCCCTTGCGCGCAATTACTCGCAGGCCTACCAACTGACAGGCAATGAAGATCACCAACGCACTGCCGAACGCATCCTCGACTATGTGCTGCGGGACATGACCTCTGAAAACGGTATGTTTTACTCGGCAACGGATGCAGATTCCGAAGGTGAAGAAGGCTTGTTTTTCGTGTGGAATCCAGAGGAATTGACGGAGCTGTTAGGTGAAAAAGACGGATCAATCGCAGCCGAGCTATGGAAGGTCACCGGTGAAGGCAATTTTGAAGGCACCAGCATTCTTCATACCCCTGAATCGATTGAATCGGTGGCCGCTCAATTTGATATGAGCGCAAACCAGCTCATAGAAAAAGTCGATCAATGGACTGAAACCATGCGCGCAGCCAGGGAACTTCGAGAGCATCCGTTACGAGACGAGAAAATGATCGGCAGCTGGAACGGCATGATGATCAGCGCATTAGCAAAAGGCACAGACCGCCTCGGCAGTGAACGCTATCTCGATGCTGCTATAACGGCAGCAGAATCATTATGGACAAACCTTAAAAAACCAGACGGCACACTGTACAGAATCTACTACAACGGGCAGACATCGATCGACGCCACGCAAGCAGATTACGCCTATATATCAGAAGCGTTTGTCGCGCTCTACGATGCCACTGCGAACGCGATCTGGTTAGAACGGGCTGAATCATTAATATCAATCATGAACACCAAATTCTGGGATCAGGACAACGGCGCCTACTTTATGGGCGCACCTTCCGTTGCCGGCACCAGTTTAAGTACACGTCCAAAAGATCTTCACGATAGCTCCATCCCTTCCGGCAACTCGGTTGCGCTTAGAGTGCTAGCCCAATTGCATAAGCGCACAGGTGACGCGAAGTACGAAACCAACGCTAACAAACTGATTGCCGCCCTATCCAGTCGACTCAGTCAACAACCATCAGGTCACTACTACCTACTGACCGGCGTCAGCGAACATCTCGGCGGAGAAGCAGGCGCACTGCAATACGCGGGACGTGGCGTTGTTCGCGCAAAAGCATCAAAACGTGACGACGAATTGGTCGTGTCCATCAAACTATCAGACGGCTGGCACATCAATTCTGACGCACCCTTGCAGGATTATTTAATTCCAACGCAACTGAATAATGTCGCTGGGAGGCCACTAGCAGATGTGGCGTACCCTGAATCAAAAACGAGAACGCTAGGCTTTCAACGATCAGCACTCTCTCTATTCGAAGACAGCTTTGAACTGACCGCCCAATGGCCCGGCCATGAAGATTCAAATTCTGTGGTGGTCAATCTTCAACTGCAGGCTTGCAATGATGAAATCTGCCTTGCGCCAGAGACTCTGCCGCTGACGCTTTACTACTAGTCAGTTAAACACTTAAGGACAACGATCAGAGCATCGATTTCTGATCGTTGGACTTCAATTGTTTTTCCAGCGAAACCTGTGTTCCATCGCTGGTACCCGCATCGTGGGCTTCGCCGTTTCTATAGCGAATACGACGAGCTCTGCCGGCGACCACGCCGTTCATGCAGGACAGACGAACCACCTCCCTTTTACGCACGATCAAACTTTGGCCGGCGTTGTCCGAGGCTTTTTGCAACTGATCTTCAGCCTTTTGACGTTCAGCATCAAGCAAACGTGCTCTGGTTAATACAGCGAGCGCAAAACCAACCCGATAATCAAAGCTTGCCGACCTGCCTGGCGCGACACTACCAATACGTTTTCGATATTTGAGTGAACGCTCCATCGCATCAGTCAGATATTGGTAAGTGAGCGTGGCAACTTCGGCATCAATACTGAAACCACGGAATTCTATAGTGTCGGTTTTGATGCAAAGGCAATCGTGAAGAAGCGCCACCGCAGACCCCATCACACTGACATAGTTAGGCATAGCACGGAATGCCTTACCCACTTTGCTAGTGCCGAACTCACTGGTCTCCAGATCGGTTTCAGTGATGCCGAATCGCGCCATCAGAGACTGACAGCGCCGCATAGCAATCTCGGCTTCATGCGGACTACTGTCGTTTTCCCGGCTCATGGCGTAGAGCTTGCGGATCCTATCCAGTAATTTTTCCCGATCCACCACGACCTTCCTGAACGCTCGTAAGCTCTAGAAAACAAGCATAACCTGTCGGCACTCTAAAGAGCCGAAAACGTCAATCGAGGTGTGCTGATCAGCATGCTATTCTTGAGCTCGCCCTACCTTATGGGGCATACATTTAAGGAGTGGGACCAAAGAGTCGGCTATCGTGAGTTTTTTATTATCTCTTCTGGCGGTATTGCTTTACTGCATCACGAGTGGATTGTTAATTCACTCCTTGCATTCGGATAATTCCGCTAACAGGCGCTCGGTTGCCCGTTGGTTTGCAACCGCTGCCATGCTGATACATGCCTGGATAATTATCGAAAAAACTGGCTTACCAGACTCACTGACACTCCCAGTATTCACAGCAGTTGGCGCAACCTCCCTGACCGTGGTCATTCTGCTTATCGTATTGTGCTACCGACAGCCGGCCGATTACCTTGGCATAGCCGTATATCCTGTCGCTGCCCTATCCCTTCTTTTTCTCAACAAAAATGCCGGAAGTTCGCAGGCGCTAGGGGATGCGGTACAAATTCATGTGTATCTATCCTTGCTTGCCTATGCAGTGCTTACCCTAGCGGCGTTGCAAGCCATACTGGTGTCCATTCAGAGACACCATCTCTCAGCCCATAAACCCATCGGTTTTATCCGCTCGTTACCACCGTTGGATACCACTGAATCGCTGCTGTTCACCCTACTCAAAGCAGGGTTTCTTCTTCTTTCTCTAAGCCTTCTCAGCGGTTTCTTCTTTCTTGAAGACATGTTTGCGCAGCATTTGGTGCATAAAACGGTGCTTTCCTGCCTAGGTTGGGCCATTTTCGGCGTTTTACTGTTCGGGCGCTGGCAATTCGGATGGCGGGGGAAAAAGGCGGTCCAGTGGACCCTGGCGGGCTTTGCGTTGCTGGTTCTGGCCTATTTCGGCAGTAAAATCGTGCTGGAGATGATTCTCGAATAACCTCCATTGCGCCGCATTACGACGAATTAAACCGCGCTTTGACCAATTAGGTAACTCAAACCGGCTCGCTCGTTGCTATAGTGCGGGTATCTACAGCAAATAGACGGCCGGTTGTTTCTTGAACAGCATTCCCATCAGCGTACTGGTAACCATACTGGTCATGCTGGTATTAGTCTCCGGATTCTTCTCAGGATCCGAGACCGCCCTGATGTCCCTAAATCGTTACCGATTGCGGCACAAAGCCAATAATGGCGACAAGGCTGCGCAACGTACTGCCCGTCTTCTTGAAAATCCAGACAGACTGATCAGCCTGATCCTGCTTGGCAATAATTTTGTCAATATCCTTGCCTCAGCCATCGCAACCGTCATAGCACTGCGAGTAATGGGCGAACCGGGTATCGCTGTCGCGACGGGTCTGCTAACCCTGATCATTTTGGTCTTCGCAGAAGTCACACCCAAAACATTCGCAACGCGTCGAGCAGAGCAATTTGCCTCCATTGCATCCGCTGTCTACTTACCACTAATGACACTGACATACCCACTGGTGGTCACAGTCAATTGGATGAGCTCCAAGATTCTCAAACTGTTGAACACAGACGCTATTTCAGCAGAAGACGAACACCTGTCCAGTGAAGAACTCAGAACCGTTCTCAACGAAACTGCCGGAATGATTCCTCAACGGCATCGAGACATGCTGCTTAATATTCTTGACTTGGGCACCGTCTCTGTCAGCGACATCATGGTGCCGCGAAATGAAATTGTCGGCATCGATTTGGAAGACCCCTGGGACGAGGTCATGCAGGCAATCAGTAAAAGTCCACACAGCCGCTTACTGGTTTACCGAGAGAATGTCGATGATGTGGTCGGCTTTATCTACTTACGCCGAATGCTCGACGCTTTGCGTTCGGGCAACATGACCAGGCAATATCTGGAATCTGCGGTACGCGACGCTTACTTTATTCCCGAAGGCACAACGCTGACCGTACAGTTGCTGAATTTTCAGCGGGAGAAACGCCGTGTCGGACTTGTTGTTGACGAGTATGGCGATATTCAAGGCATGCTGACGCTCGAGGATATCCTTGAAGAGATCGTCGGTGAATTCGACAACGATCCGCAAATCGCTCCTGCAGAAATTCGACCTCAACCGGACGGTAGTTTTATCGTTGATGGCACGACACAAGTCAGAAACCTTAACAAGTCACTGAACTGGTCGCTTCCTTCTGAAGGCCCGAAAACACTTAACGGTATTGTCGTTGAGCACTTCGAGAACTTTCCACCACAAGGTGCCGTATTCACATTCAATGGCCACCCCATGACCATCCTCGCCGTTGAAGACAATATGGTTCAGACGGTTCGTATAGAACCTGTCCTGGATGAGGATTCCGAGGTTGCTGCCAGCGACCCTAAAATCGCGGTGAGCAACTAACTCTTCCCCGGCATTCATGGCACACTGCTGCCATGTCGAAAGTTAAGCAGCAATATCAATGTACGGCCTGCGGAGCCATTGCCTCTAAATGGACAGGGCAATGTATCGACTGCAGTGAATGGAACACGCTTGAAGAGTCCGTTGTTGCAGCACCCACCGCTAAATCTGCAACCGCTAGTGCGACCAATGCCCGCTACGGAGGGTATGCCGGCGGCAGCGGCATTACCAATGCCTCAGATGTCCAACTGGTCGAAGCTAGTCGACTGGCATCAGGGCTTAGCGAACTGGACAGAGTACTCGGTGGGGGGCTGGTTTCAGGCTCCGTGACGCTACTGGGCGGAGACCCGGGAATAGGAAAATCCACCCTTCTCATCCAAACTCTAGCGCACCTCAGTCAGCACCGCAGAGTGCTCTACATCACCGGTGAGGAATCCTTACAGCAGGTCACTCTTCGCGCCCGTCGACTGCAATTACCGGAGGAAAACTTAAGGCTTTTGGCAGAAACACAGGTTGAAGCAATCCTTGCGCATGCTGCATCGGAAAAGCCGGATGTCATGGTTATTGATTCGATACAAACCATGTACACCGAACTGCTCAGTTCTGCTCCGGGCGCTGTCGCTCAAGTGCGGGAGAGTGCTGCACGACTGGTACGTTTTGCCAAGCAAACCGGCACATCGATATTCCTCGTCGGACACGTCACTAAGGAAGGCGCCTTAGCCGGACCGCGTGTTCTGGAACATATGGTGGATACCGTCTTATATTTCGAGGGGGATCCCGGCAGTCGATACCGAGTCATCAGGGCCGTTAAAAATCGTTTTGGCGCGGTTAACGAACTGGGCGTGTTTGCGATGGATGAGTCGGGTCTTAAAGCCGTTAAGAACCCGTCTGCAATTTTCCTTTCACGTCACCCTGATCCTGTCAGTGGTAGCGTCATCATGGTCACTCGTGAAGGCACCCGACCGATGCTCGTTGAGGCTCAGGCCTTAGTGGACACCAGTCACAGTGGCAGTCCTCGACGCGTGTCGCTCGGGCTTGAGCAAAATCGACTCTCGATGCTTCTGGCCGTTATGCACAGGCACGCAGGCATTGCCATGTTTGATCAGGACGTATACGTCAACGTCGTGGGAGGTGTCCGTATTTCTGAAACCGCCGCTGATCTGCCTATTTTACTGGCAGCACTGTCGTCGTTTCGCACCAGACCTTTGCCGAGCGATTTGGTTGTATTCGGTGAAATTGGTTTGGCCGGAGAAGTAAGACCTGTAGCAAATGGCGAGGAAAGATTACAGGAATCGGTTAAGCACGGATTCAAGCAGGCGATCGTTCCGGCCGGAAATAAACCTAAAAAATCAATAAAAGGATTAAAAGTACATGGAATTCACCGATTACATGAGGCTTTAGACCTACTCGACTGATCGTAGGACCCAGCAATACAGTAAACTCCCCTGCGTCAGACGGTTTTTAGCGAGTAAATCATTCGTGTCTCAAAAAGCACGCAAAATTCCAAAATCCACCAAATTTGAAGATGCACTGGGCGAGCTGGAAACAATCGTCACGTCACTCGAAGGTGGAGAACAATCCTTGGAGCAATCCTTGGAACAGTTCGAGCGTGGAGTCAGCCTGGCCAGGTTCTGTCAGCAAAGCTTGTCGGACGCCGAGCAGAAAGTGAAGATACTGCTCGACGAATCCGATGACTCCGAAGAGGAGCTCGTCGACTTCGATTCACAGGAACAGATCTGAGCATATGTCCAGTTCAAATGCCGTCCCTAAGGACGACAATGGTTTCGTTAAAGTATTGAGCTTTTATCAGGAACGCGTCGATAAAGCTCTACTTGTACATCTACCTGAAGACGATAGTAATTCAACGCAACTACCCGCAGCCATGCGTTATGCCGTAACCAATGGCGGCAAACGGGTGAGACCTGTCCTGGCCTATGCCACGGGTAAGGCGCTGGGTATTCCGCTTGATCGAATCGATATCCCTGCTTGCTCATTAGAAATGATGCACGCCTACTCGCTGGTTCATGACGATTTGCCTGCCATGGATGACGATGATCTGCGCCGAGGCAAACCGACCTGTCACAAAGCATTTGACGAGGCGACAGCGATACTCGCAGGAGACGCATTACAGGCCCTGGCGTTTACGTTGCTGGCACTGAACAGTGATGCGGATATTTCAGATACAGCCAAACTCAATATGGTGAAAATTCTGGGAGACGCCAGCGGAGCCGCTGGAATGGCCGCAGGTCAAGCCATCGACCTTGAGTCTGTTGGACGGCAATTGACGCTCAGCGAATTGGAAAACATGCACAGCCACAAAACCGGGGCGCTTATTAAAGCCAGTGTTTTGTTACCCGCCATGCTGATCGATCAATCCAATGAGAGCCTGCTCGCCAGGCTTGATAAGTATGCCGGTGCTGTCGGCCTGTGCTTCCAGATAGTGGACGACATCCTTGATGTCGTTAGCGACACCGAGACGCTGGGCAAAACCCAAGGGGCGGATATTGCCCTCAACAAACCCACCTACCCTGCCCTTTTAGGCTTGGACGGTGCCCGTGCTCATGCCAGAAATATGCACGAAGAAGCGCTATCCGCCATTGACGGTATGGGGCCGGATTTCGACGAATTAAGGATGCTGTCGAACTATATTGTCGAACGCACCTTCTAACGACAATAATCTGTCATTTACGGCCCTTTTCGCACCGTTAATTTGTATTCACGAAAGATGTGCTGAAGTTTTACACTCGATTGTGATCAATGGCTTGTAAAGCGTTGCGAACAACAGGGATAATCCACTTATCATGTCCCGATTCCAACTTTGCCAAACGTCATGACCTTCTCGCTTCTGGAGAAAGTGCATGCGCCTTCTGACTTACGTCAGCTGGACGAAAGCGAGCTTCCCGAGCTCTCTGACCAGCTGCGTAATTTTGTGGTGGATTCCGTCTCCCGCACAGGCGGCCACTTAGGCGCAAGCTTAGGCACTATCGAACTGACCGTCGCGTTGCACTACGTCTTCAACACGCCAGAAGATAAGCTCGTCTGGGATGTCGGCCATCAGACTTACGGTCACAAAATTCTGACCGAGCGTCGCGAAAAAATGGGCAGTATTCGCAAGCAAGGCGGATTGGCTGGTTTCCCGAATCGCGACGAAAGCGAATATGACACTTTCGGCGTAGGCCACTCAAGTACGTCCATTAGCGCAGCCTTGGGAATGGCACTGGCAGCCAAGCATCGAGCCACCATCAATCAGAATGATCTGACCATCCCAGAAGAAGATCGCACAGAAGCCGAAAAGGTCGTTGCGGTTATCGGTGATGGTGCACTGACAGCGGGTTTGGCCTACGAAGCACTGAATCATGCCGGTGGCGTCAAGGCGAATATGCTCGTTATCCTGAATGATAACGACATGTCCATCTCGCCGAACGTTGGCGCTATGAATCGCTATCTGGCGAGAATGCTAACCGGTAAATTCGTTTCCGGCGCTCGCGAAGGTAGCAAACGCGTGTTGAGCAAAGTGCCCACCATGCATGAGCTGGCAAAACGCACCGAAGAACACGTGAAAGGCATGGTTGTACCATCCACGTTGTTTGAAGAACTCGGCTTCCAGTACTTTGGCCCTGTCGATGGACATGATGTCTTAGGTCTGGTCGCCATACTTAAAAATCTACGTCAGCAAAACGGACCTGTGTTCCTGCACGTGGTTACCAAAAAAGGCCATGGTTATAAATTCGCTGAGCAAGATCCACTTGCCCTGCATGCCGTCACACCGTTTGACCCGTCAACGGGCAAAGCGCTGAAAAGCTCCAAAGGTAACCGCCCCAGCTACACCCAAGTGTTTGGTCAGTGGCTGTGCGATATGGCGGAACGCGACGAACGAGTAGTGGGCATTACTCCTGCAATGCGCGAAGGTTCGGGCATGGTGGAATTTGAACAACAATTTCCAGATCGCTACTACGATGTAGGCATTGCAGAACAACATTCTGTGACGCTCGCGGCAGGCTTAGCCTGCGGTGGAATGAAACCGGTTGTTGCCATCTATTCCACGTTTTTTCAACGCGCCTATGATCAGCTGATTCACGATGTGGCCATTCAGAATCTCCCGGTCATGTTTGCTATCGATCGTGCAGGGGTCGTCGGACCCGATGGCCCGACACATGCCGGAAGCTTCGATTATTCATTCATGCGTTGCCTGCCTAATATGGTCATCATGGCTCCGGCAGACGAAAACGAAACTCGCCAGATGTTGTACACCGGTATGCAACTGGATGGACCAAGCTCAGTTCGTTATCCTCGAGGAACAGGGCCAGGTGTTGATGTTGAAGATGTCATGTCAGCCCTGCCGATTGGCAAAGCCCAGACTAAACGAAAAGGTGCGGGTGTTGCGTTATTAGCATTCGGCACGATGGTCGAGCCTGCTGAAACCATCGGAAAGGAACTTGGCTTTACTGTCGTCAACATGCGGTTTGTAAAGCCGCTTGATACCGATTTGATCGACTCCTTAGCCAACAGCCACGACATGCTGATTACGCTGGAAGAAAACGCTATCCCAGGTGGTGCTGGCGCAGGTGTTGTTGAATATCTGACTCAACGTGGAAACGATACGCCGGTTCGGCTTATTGGTCTACCCGATGAGTTCGTTGATCATGGCAGCCGGGAAGAATTACTAGCTCATTGTCAGTTAGATGCTGATGGCATACGAGAACAAATTAATTCTCTTGTTAGCAGTCTAAATCAACATGCCACCGCGGTTGTGTAATTCGGCTTTGCTTGGTTAGCGCTATGCCTCAGCCAATGAAGCTTCAGCTTGTTTGGCTACAGGTTTCTGCGTCGCTTCACTGGTAATCACTGGCGATGCAACAATATCAAACCAATCACTACAACAATGCTGCGCTAACACCTTTATGCGTTCATGACGATCCGCGACGTGTTCTTGCATAGTGGCCAATGCCTGTGCATCTGAATTGTTCTGCTCAGACAGGTGACCCAACAATATCGATTGCAACCCGGGATGATCGAGAGTCCTCAGTAACTCTCCTGCTTGCACATTGCCTAAATGCCCATAATCAGAGCTGATGCGGGCTTGCAAACTCGGCGGATACGGACCATTTCGAAGCATATCGATATCATAGTTACACTCGACAACCAAACCATGAACACCCTTAAGTTTTTCTTTAACGTGTGGTGTGCAAACACCTAAGTCTGTGACATTGGCAAATCGGGTATCGTCCACCGAAAAAACAAATTGGCAGGACTCCGCAGCATCGTGCGGCGTTGGAAATGGGTCGACGTGAATGCTGCCAACACTGAAGGGTTCGTGGGCTGTAAAAAGACGGATATCGGAAAATCGATTATCACGCATCCGGTTATAAGTACCGTGAGTACAACAGATGGTTAAACCGAACTTTCTAGACAGTGGACCGGCACCTTTAACATGATCACCGTGTTCATGCGAAATCAGTATGGCGTCCAGATCTGTCGGGGAAACACCTAGTTGGTACATCCGGGCTATGGTTTCTTTCATGGTGAAACCACAATCCACCAGCAAGGTCGTTGACCCTGCCTGCACCAATAGAGAATTTCCAGAGCTACCGCTACCCAAGGCAGCAACGCGAATCATCGAGACAAACTCAAACCAGCTGGTCTAATAAAGCACTTAAAAAAGACATTTCGCTTTGAGCATCGAGTCGTCTACCTTCTGAATTTACAACCGCTAATCGCACTTCACTGACATGTGTCGGTGCCATTTGAATAATCAACGGTTTATCAGATTTAAGCACTTCAATTCTGCCCACACCGTCATCGCTACTCTCAATAGAATAATCCAGCGCGTTTAAGGCTGTTAACACAGACTCAAAGGCGGGTTGGTAGCCTTGGTAAAGCAGTAACTGGGATCCGGCACCGGTAGTTTGCAAAGTTGCATTGTCCAGTACGGCATTAGCTTGATCGGTCGATAGAATGCCGCGCGCTTTTTGCTCTTCAACACCCAGATGTGTCAGCAACCGCAGTAGCAAACTGCTGGTGCGTTCAGGGTCATGGGATGCAGACGGCCAAACCGAATTAGCTGCTGTTGCCTCTTCATTACTGGACGCCTGCGAACGCGAGAACAATCTGGCGCCAGAGCCTACTCTTTCGACGCGGAATGCCACGCGGGTAAATGCTTCATCGGCGCTGACTAAACTTCTCAACGCACTTCCACTGGCCACAGACGCTGCCGGTCTCCATTGAGTAACCACGGTTCCCGCTATAGGTTGGGTTCTTTCTATGAGAAATTTTTCTTTACGAAGAAAACCTAAGACCTTCTGCCAAATGTCTTCCGGCGCTTGATCAAACTCCAACCAGCTTTGACCGCCGTTTCGCACAAACCGGACATCAGCAAATTGAGGCAGCAACGTATTGCGTGTGACAGGTGCACCGGGAGTGCCGGGCAAAATAAATTGCTCAGCGTTACTAACATCGGTTAAGTCTGGCGGCACCTGCAGAGCACGCGCCTCAGCAGATCCATTGCTATAGACCGAATCGGGGCTGGAGGCAGAACGGAAACTTCCGCAACCAGCTAGGCAAACTGCCGCAACGATCAGGGTGCAACGTACCGATAACTTGTTCATGACAGAACACCTGCTTTGGTTAACGCGGCTGAGACCGAATCATGGTACTTGGCATCAAGTGGCGTGAGTGGAAGCCTTATACCGGCACCAATTTCGCCCATTGCATGCAAGGCCCATTTGACGGGTATGGGATTGGACTCCTGAAACAACACATCATGCAGATCGGAGATTTGAGCTTCAATAGCCTCAGCTGCCGCCCTGTCGCCGGCTATTGCGGCTTTGCACATCTGATGCATTTGCGCTGGAGCAACGTTTGCTGTTACAGAAATATCGCCTTTAGCACCGGCCAACATGCTTTCCATGGCCGTGGCATCGTCGCCGGTAACAATCATAAAGTCGTTTGCACAGGCAGCCACGAGTTCTTTAATGCGATCGACGGTACCAAAGGCTTCTTTAATGCCGATGATGTTTTTAATAACTGACAACCTGGCTGTCGTTTCCGGCAGCATGTCCAAGGCTGTCCGGCCCGGTACGTTGTATAGAATCTGCGGAATATCCACGGCTTCGGCGACACTTTTGAAATGCTGATACAAACCTTCCTGCGTCGGCTTATTGTAATAAGGCGTCACCAGCAGGCAGGCGTCAGCGCCATCTTCCTTGGCATGTGCCGTCAGCTCTATAGCTTCAGCCGTTGAATTAGCGCCCGTACCCGCTATGACCGGAATGCGCTTATCGACCAAACGGATAACACTCTTAATGACCTGAGCATGCTCAGGAACGGTCAAGGTTGCTGATTCACCGGTAGTACCTACGGCGACAATGGCGTCGGTACCGGCATTGATATGAAAATCAACAAGTTTGGCGAGTGTCGGCTCATCGACCGCACCATCATCAAGCATCGGGGTGACCAGTGCCACCATACTGCCCTGAAACATGTCTTACTCCTCAAGTTATCCCCTCCATGGTACTGACGGTAGTTCCCTTTCTCAACCAGAATCGGTGACCGATTGGTAGCAAATCTCCTTGGCGCTACCAATTTTTCAAGAGTGGCTCATCGCTCTTCAGCGGTATACTCCTTATAAGTTAGTTGATTACCGTTACAGTTTCCGACGAGATTCCCCTATGAGCACCCCTGAGATAGATCAAGCCGCGCCCACTTTCGACTTACCGGCCACAGGTGATCAGATACTGAGCTCAAAAGATTTTGCGGGCAAAAAGATTGTTCTGTACTTCTACCCTCGTGATGACACGCCGGGCTGCACCACTGAAAGTAAGGATTTTCGCGATGCCATTGATGACTTCAACAGCGCGAATACAGTGATTTTAGGAATATCTCAGGATTCAGTCGCCAGTCATGAAAAATTCAAAGCAAAATTCGAAATGCCCTTCGAGCTACTGTCTGATGAAGATGGGTCGGTCTGCAAAGCTTACGATGTCATCAAGCTGAAAAAAATGTACGGCAAGGAATTCCTGGGCATCGAACGCAGCACCTTCCTGATTGATGGTGAGGGCGTACTGAGAAAATCCTGGCTAAAAGTGAAAGTGCCGGGCCACGTTCAAGAGGTGCTGGAAGCAACTCAAGCTTTGTGAGGCAAGTTTTCGCGCGCTTTGGGCCACGCATTCAGCACGGCCTGAACCAGCGTTGCCAACGGAATAGCGAAGAAAACGCCCCACAGGCCAAATAGGCCACCAAAGAACAGAACCGCTGTGATGATCGCCAGCGGATGCAAATTGACAACCTCTGAAAACAGCAGTGGCACCAGAACGTTGCCGTCCAGTATTTGGATAATTTGATAGGCAATGAGCATGTAGCCGAGCTTCGGAACAAAGCCCCACTGGATAAACCCGATCAAAGCGATGGGCACGGTGACAGCAATCGCGCCTACATAAGGAATGATGACCGACAAGCCCACCAGAAAACTCAGTAGTAGGGAGTAGTTGAGCCCCATCACTGCGAACAACACGTACGTGACTACCCAGACGATGAGCACTTCAACAAATTTGCCGCGAATGTAATTGGCAATTTTTGCATCCACCTCACGCCAGACCTGAAACGTTAGTTCACTGCGATTCGGTACAAATTTTCGTGCAAAAGACAGAAGCTTGTCTTTATCCTTCAGCGCAAAAAAGACCATGATGGGCACAAGCACGGCATAGACAGCAATCATGACCAACGTACCCAGACGTGCTATCGAGAATGACAGTACGCTTTGCGTAAATGAGGTCAGTTCGTTCCGGAGGTTATCCAACAGATCATTGACCTGGGCAATCGTGAAGATGTCAGGGTATGACTCGGGCAACCGGAGGAGCTGTTCCTGAATATTCTGGAACATACCCGGAAGCTCTCGCATGACATCTGTCAGCTGCTGTGAGAGCACCGGAATGACACCGAATAAGATAATTGCGGTTATGGCGACAATGAGAAGAAGAACAATCACCGAACCAACGGTTCTGGAAATTTTGTAGCGCTGCATAACAGCGACCAGCCCTTCTAAGAGGTAGGCCAGCACCAGGGAGACCAGCACGGGCGCCATGATATCGCCCACCAGCCATACCAGCCCGAAAACGACCAGTAGAAAAAACGCAAGAATAACCGCCTGGGGGTCCGAAAAATTTCGGGCATACCAGTCACGGATGATGTCATACATCGCCCAGACGACTCCAGATTAGCAATTGATAGTGAAATACAGGCATCTATTGACCCCCGAGTTCGAATTATGACACTGCTATGCGCTCAATGCCGCCGATTTTGACTTTCTATTGTGTACAAACAGTTAATTTGCAAGATCAGTGCAAAAGCTCTGCGAAGCTGGATGAATTGGCATCAGAAGCCGGAGTTTCCACAGATAGGCACCTGCGGAGAGCTTGCCTTTGAGATACTTCGTTAAAAATCGGTCTGTTCGAAATAATTTTCAGCAAAATCAAAGAGTTCATCTACCAAATAGGTACGTGATTTCTGTTTTTGCCTGACAAAATAGAAGGGCCGCATTAGTCTGGGCGCTAAAGGCAAGGCCTTCAGATGCCCCAATGCAAGCTCTTTGCTCAATGTAGCTCTGGAGACAATGGTTATGCCGACTCCAGCCTGCACGGCCCCTTTTATGGCTTCGGTACTTCCCAGTTCAAAAGGACGGTTCAGCGTATTTTCATCGACCCCGTGCTCGCTAAAATAGCGCTCAATAACACTGCGGGTGCCCGATCCATCTTCTCTGTGGATAAACGGATAATCCACAAGATCGGACGGTTTGACACTCTTTTGTGCGCTCAACACATGATCGGGCCGAACAATGACCTGTAGTTCGTCCTGCTGACAGTGTTCAACTCGCAAAAGCTGATTATCAACCTCGCCTTCAACGACACCAAGGTCGATTGAGTTATCGGCCACCATAGCGACAACTGCGTCTGTATTCGCCACTCGCAGTCTGATCTGAACATCCGGAAATTGTTGCTTGAACCCTCCGAGAAGCCCGGGAAGCATGTACTCCGCGATTGTCGTACTGGCACCAATGGTGACCAAACCGGTACGGTCTCCGGTGAGTGTCTTTACGGTTTCTTTCATGTCATCGTAAAGAGCCAGAATCTTATCGGCGTGAACCAACACACTCTCGCCTGCCTCGGTCAGGCTGATCCGGTTGTTTGTTCGATCAAACAACCTAGCGTTGAATTCCTCTTCCAGCTGCCTGATCTGGTGCGTCACAGCCGGTTGAGTCATATGCAGCATTTCGGCGGCACGCGTAAAACTCAGCACACCGGCGACCGTGTGAAACACCTTTAACCGGCGATCAGACACGTTGGAGTCGAACTGGATGGCTTGGGCAGGTCATCTGGCTATCATAACCAGCTATTCCCGTTTCAGGTTTGAAATATTTTTCTCCTGGATTTGAACAAGCGGACACACCTCACAAGCTGCGCTGCAAACACACTACATACAGGCGTCCCAGCTCGCTATACTCAAGGCTACGACCACCGGATACAGTAGGCATGCGCGCCAGTCAGTTTCACATTAGCACCACCAAAGAAACCCCTAATGATGCCGAGATCATCAGCCATCAGCTGATGCTTCGCGCTGGGTTTATTCGACGACTCGGATCCGGCTTGTATTCCCTCATGCCGCTGGGCCTTCGTGTGGTACGCAAAATAGAGGCTATCGTGCGGGAGGAGATGAATAAATCCGGCGCGGTCGAACTGTTAATGCCATCCATTCAGCCTGCCGAGCTTTGGGAAGAATCAGGCCGATGGGAGAAATTCGGCCCGGAGCTACTTCGAATCAAAGA
>CAZCKD010000021.1:0-26884 GCA_964498925.1 uncultured Granulosicoccaceae bacterium | reverse complement strand
GCAGATTCAGAGATGCCTGGAAGACGCTTTTCGATCACGTCACTGCCCAGATGCTGCAAGTTCAGGAAAATATGATCGCTGTCGGCACCGACACCGCGACCGGCATTGATCTCCATCGTCATAGAGCGACTAACGACATCCCGTGAGGCTAAGTCCTTCGCATTAGGCGCATAGCGTTCCATGAAACGTTCGCCTTCGCTGTTGGTGAGGTAACCGCCTTCGCCACGCACACCTTCTGTAATCAAGACGCCAGCGCCGTAAATGCCGGTGGGGTGGAACTGGACAAACTCCATATCCTGGAGAGGTAGCCCAGCACGAAGTACCATCGCATTTCCATCACCTGTGCAGGTATGCGCAGAGGTTGCAGAGAAGAAGGTTCTGCCACAACCACCCGTTGCCAGAACCACTTGATGGGCTCTGAACCGGTGTAGTTCACCTGTGGCTAAATCCAACGAGATCACACCTCGACAGACACCGTCATCCATGATGAGGTCGGTGGCGAAATGTTCGATATAGAATTCTGCGTTGTGCTTGAGCGACTGCTGGTACAGCGTGTGGAGAATCGCGTGGCCGGTTCTATCCGCGGCTGCGCAGGTTCTTTGAGCTGTGCCTTCACCAAAGTGAGTGGTCATTCCGCCGAATGGGCGTTGGTAGATTTTTCCTTCCTCGGTACGAGAGAAAGGTACGCCGAAGTGTTCCAGCTCGATGACGGCTGGCATGGCTTCCTTACACATGTACTCGATGGCGTCTTGGTCGCCGAGCCAGTCAGACCCTTTTATCGTGTCGTACATGTGCCAGTTCCAATGGTCTTCACCCATATTTCCCAAGGCCGCACTCATGCCGCCTTGAGCCGCTACGGTATGCGAGCGTGTGGGGAATACTTTCGTGACACAAGCGGTGGATAAACCTTGTGCGGCCATGCCAAGCGTGGCACGCAGTCCGGCGCCACCCGCTCCAACGACGATGACATCGTAGGAGTGATCGATGATTTTATATGCGTTCGTCATAATCGGTTGTCAGTCTTTATTCGTCTGTTTAAGGGGTACGAGTCAGCCTGCGAATGCGATTCGCATGACTGAAAAGACACCCGTTACGCCGAGTGCAGCCGCCAAAAAGGTCACAGCAATGATTGCTGCAGTTCGTGGGCCATGTGCCCCGACATAGTCTTCAATTACGACCTGAAGCCCGAGACGTGCGTGATAGAAGCCGGCTATGAGAAACAGGATCATGACAATGGCATTGAAGGGTTGCGATAACCATTCTCTTATGGATAGGTAATCCATATCGGGAAGGCGGGCAATCGAAAAAGCCAGCCAAAGAACCAATGGAACAAGGGCTATAGCGGTTAGTCGCTGTGCCCAGAAGTGAGATGTGCCTTCTTTGGCAGATCCTAATCCTTTTACCTTGGATAGAGGTGTTCTGTAATCGTTCATGCTGCAGCCACCAACCAAGTTAAGACCGACATGACACCTGCCGCGATGAGGCAGACGTTTCCAGATTTCTTTGCAGATTCGAGTTCAAGGCCGATACCGACATCCCAGAAGAGATGCCTGATGCCATTGGCCGTGTGGTAGTACAAGGTAATCGTAAAACCGAATAGGACCAATTTGCCGAACCAGGAATTGGCAATGCCCGACATAAATGCATAACTCTCGGGAGAACCGGAGGCGCTGGCAATCAGGAGCACCAGAAGCACGATAGCAGCGCTGTTAGCGACACCTGCTATGCGATGAGCAATTGATAAGTACGCCGTTAACGGCAACTTGTAGTGTTGCAAGTGGGGCGATAAAGGGCGCTTGTCATTCCAGGCCATGATGTTTCGTATATCCGAATTTGTTGCCCGACATCGACTCGTCGAGTGATTGAAATGGTATTTTGTCTGATTAGTGTTTACTTAAAAATCCGTACAACGGCCCTTTTTTTCCCAATCCCCGTAACGTGTAGGCTCCAGACCTGCTTGGCCGCCGAATTCTTCCGCTTTTTCGGTAGGGAGGTCTGTATTGGGTGCAACCGCGTCTCTGGCAACGTGAGAAGGGTGTTCTGCCTGCTTCGGCGCTTTGCCGTCCAATGCGGGTTGAACGTGCGGCGCGGCACTGTTGTCTGAGGGCTTTGAGGTCATAATGAAAAGCGGTTGTTTACTTCACACATAAACTTCATACGGTAATAATAGCAATTAGGGGCATGACATATCCTTACAAATGTCGACCCAATTGGCTGTTTTATTGAGAAATTCACTACAAGGATACTTTCTAATGAGTTACGAATGGGGCGATATGTTAGATAAGGCTGGGATCATGCCGGCTGTCGATACAGCTAACCATATTGGTGAACAACTCGGTAACGGGCCGCAACTAGTCGAGCTATCGCACATGAGCGTAGTTGACATCACCGGGGAAGACGCCAGTTCTTTTCTTCAAGGACAGTTCTCCAACGACCTTCTGCAGGTGTCTGAGACCCAGGCTCAGGTAACAGGCTATTGCAGTCCAAAGGGACGACTATTAGCGCTGCCGCTGATAATAGGGACAGGCGAGGGATACAGATTATTGCTTCCAGCCTCCGTCAAAGACGCGTTTTTGAAACGACTCGGTATGTTTGTCATGAGGGCTGCAGTTACCCTGACTGAGCGTCCAGATTTAGCTTGTCTCGGTCTGCAGGCCGAAAACGCGGGCTCGATAGACGCATTACCTGATGAACTGGGAGCTTTGCCCTTGGCGCCGATGGATTCTGCCAGTTCCGATGAACAACAGTTAGTCAGATGGCATGACGCCGCGATGGGTGAAAGCCTGCCACGTTATTTGCTCGTCGCCGGTATGGATAGGATTCAAGAAATTTGGACACAATCGTCTCTGACAAAAAATAACAACCTGCTTTGGCGTCTGGGAGATATCTCCGCCGGTATACCCTCGATAACGTCTGGGGTTACGGAGTCATTTGTGCCGCAAATGATTAATTTGCAGCTGATTGATGCGCTGAGCTTTACAAAAGGATGTTATCCGGGGCAGGAGATCGTCGCCCGCATGCAATATCTAGGAAAGCTGAAAAGGCATATGTGCCTTTTTCATATGGGTGCCGATGCAACCACCGCACCTGCAGCGGGTGACAAGCTCACCTCAGGAACGGATCAGGAAGCTGGAATTGTTGTTGATGCCGTTCAATATAGTGACCAATACACAGCGATATTGGCCGTTACCAAGGTGTCGGCGGATGACAGCACGCTGCAATTTAATGGTCAAGCCTTAACGATGAAAGAACTTCCTTACACGTTACCGACACAGGAAGACTCACCGCCATCGGAAGACTAATACGATGCCGATGATCTACCGCGCCGCCAATACCGTGGAGGCTCAGCTCATCGTCGATGAATTGTCTGCCGGTGGTATGAGTGCTCGTGTGACAGGCTCATACCTTAGCGGCGCGATCGGCGAGCTTCCCCCCACTGAAGTTATTGGCGTCTGGCTCGATGAACCTCAGCATGAGGCACGGGCCAGAGCGCTTATCGATGAATTCGAAGCTATTCGGCGCGCGCCTGAAAACGACTGGTTTTGCAGAGAATGCGGTGAGAAAATGGGGTCGGAATTCGGAGCGTGCTGGCAATGTGGGGTGCTACGCCCTGCGAATGAGGGCGTGTAAGCGACCTTAGTGCAAGGTGGCGAATAGCTTGCGTCGGTACTGGCCCACTAAAGGGTCGTCGCCCAACACATTAAACAGTGCGAGTAGCTTCTGCCTCGGAGCACCATCGTTGTAACCGGCGTCGGTTTGCACGAGAGAGAGTAGTTCGTCCATAGCGGTTTGAACATTTCCCGCTAAGGCTTCCGCAATGGCGAGTTTGTATCTTAGCTCGCTGCTACCCGGCTCCTTTTCCAGAGCAGCCCTGATTTCTTGTGGGCTTTGATCCGAGTCACTCTCTTTCGCTAATTCCAGCGTGCCGGCGAGTCTTTTACCTTGAGGGCCGTCACGATCTTCCTCGGGCATCGCTTTGAGGCAGCTCTCTGCCGTCTCCAAATCTCCTGAACTGATGGACACCTGGCCCAACGCTAGCAGGATCTCGGCGTTGGCTGGATCCTCGGCTTGAGCAGCTGTCAGTATCTGCTTGGCTTCTTCAACGTTTCCTGCAGAAAACTGCGCCATGGCCTGTCCGACTATGGAGTCTTCAGTATCGGTTTCTTCAGGTTCCTCGGCTGCGAGTGCGGGGCCTACGTGGGTTTCGAGAAACGTGCGAACTTCGGACTCGGGAAGGGCGCCCATAAATTCGTTGACCAGTTGGCGATCCTTGAACAACTTGACAGTCGGAAGACTGCGGATGCCCAGTTGCTGGGCGATACCGGGGTGAGCTTCTGTGTCCAGTTTGGCCAGAATGAACGCACCGTTATATTCTTCAGCCAGTTTTTCCAGAATTGGCATCAGGCTTTTACACGGACCACACCAGTCGGCCCAGAAATCGACAAGAACCGGCGTATTGTCAGAGCCTTCTACCACAACCTCCATGAAGTTCTGTTCGTCGAGTTTAACGATGTAAGGTGAATCAGCCATTGTTATGTCAAAGTTTTCTGTCAATGAGGAGAGACAAGTGTGTCGTCTGAACACGTTTAATTCAAGGGCGGTGTCATACGCTACACTTGTCGCGTCAGATGTGCGACGGTCGCGCATCACGAAAAAGTCTTAATCATGGCGGTCCAATCGATATGGACGGCCCCAATTACTCTAGCTATCAGACACTGACATAGTGAGCGATCAATACAACGCCTCCTCCATTGAAGTCCTTAGTGGCTTGGACCCGGTGCGCAAGCGACCGGGCATGTACACCGACACCCAACGTCCCAATCATCTTGCTCAGGAAGTTATCGACAACAGCGTAGATGAAGCATTGGCTGGACATGCTTCGGATATCAAAGTCACGCTCTACAAAGATGGCTCTTTGGAAGTCATCGATGATGGTCGAGGCATGCCGGTCGATAAACATCCGAAATTGAAAAAACCGGGTGTTGAAGTCATCCTAACCACCTTGCACGCCGGCGGTAAATTCTCTAACGATAACTACCGTTTCTCCGGCGGGCTGCACGGTGTGGGTGTTTCCGTTGTGAATGCGTTGTCTAAAAAGCTGGAAGTGACTATTCGTCGCGACAGCCAAGAGTTTCTGGCCACTTTCAAGAATGGCAACGTCGACGACAAATTAAAAAAAATCGGCAAAGTGGGCCAGAGAAATACCGGTACAAGCATCCGATTCTGGCCGGATAAAAAATACTTCGATACGGATAAAATATCGCTAAGCCGTCTACGGCATTTACTCCGAGCTAAAGCCGTTTTGTGTCCCCGATTGAGAGTCAGGCTGCATGACGAGGCTTCCGGTGAGAAAGACGAATGGTTGTATGAAGACGGTTTACTGGACTACCTGACCAGTGCGGTTGATGGTTTCGAGCGAATTCCTGAAGTCCCTTTGTCAGCGAGCATGAGTTCAAGTACAGAAACTGCTGATTGGGCAGTCGTCTGGCTTCCGGAGGGTGGTGAAGGTGTCTCCGAAAGCTACGTGAACCTTGTGCCGACGGCGCAAGGTGGTACCCATGTCAATGGTCTAAGAACGGGGCTGACTGATGCGATTCGTGATTTTGCTGAACTGCGAAATTTGATGCCTCGTGGTGTGAAGATCTCCCCTGAAGATGTCTGGGATAAAGTCAGCTATGTTCTGTCCGTCAAATTGGAGGATCCTCAGTTTTCCGGGCAAACCAAGGAGCGTTTGTCGTCCCGGGAATGCGTTGTCTTTATTTCTGGGGTGGTTAAGGATCACACAGCCCAATGGCTCAATCAGCACCCTGAAACAGGCGACCAAATCGCTGCTCTGGCAATCGCCAGTGCGCAGGCAAGAGCACGCTCCGGAAAAAAAGTTGTTAGAAAAAAACTGACGAGTGGGCCGGCGCTGCCAGGCAAACTGGCCGATTGCACGTCCACAGATTTGAGCCTCACCGAACTATTTCTCGTGGAAGGTGATTCTGCGGGCGGATCGGCAAAGCAGGCTAGGGACCGAACCTTTCAGGCCATCATGCCGCTGCGTGGAAAAATTCTTAACACCTGGGAGGCAGACATTGATCAGATTCTGGGTTCTCAGGAAGTGCACGATATCTCCGTTGCCATCGGTATCGAACCGGGCTCACCGAATCTGGATAAATTGCGTTACGGGAAGGTGTGCATCCTTGCAGATGCCGACTCGGATGGTGCGCACATAGCGACACTTCTGTGTGCCTTATTTGTCCGGCATTTTAAAGCGCTGGTGCAGGCCGGTCATGTTTATGTGGCCATGCCGCCTTTGTTTAGAGTAGATGTAGGTAAAGCGGTTTTTTATGCTGTCGACGAAGCGGAACGATCGGGCATCATGGCCCGTATCGAGGCGGAGAAATTGAAAGGAAAAGTCACTGTGACACGTTTTAAGGGTCTCGGTGAGATGAACCCCATGCAACTTCGGGAGACATCAGTTGCCCCGGATACGCGTCGGCTTATCCGTTTAACCATTGCCGATGGTGACGATACCAACAAAACCATGGACATGATGTTGGCGAAGAAACGCTCCGCAGATCGAAAGCGTTGGTTGGAGAGCAAAGGCGACCTGGCAGATGTTCAGTTGTGAGCAGCGCCCGCGATAAGCATGCCGGACTTGAATTCCCGTTTGAGTCTGTCCCAGGCGACACCGATATACTCTCTGTTGCTGACTCTATTCGTTGGATTCGGCACTCTTTGCCTTTCGCGCTCGATCACGTCAATTGCTGGCTGCTTGGGGATACAGATAATCAGGTTCTAATCGATACTGGTATCAATACCTCAACAACCAGAAGTGCCTGGCAATCACTATTCCCTGATTCTTTATCGAACGCAGGATCGCCTGCCGCAGGATCGCCTGCCATTGAAACTCTGTTGGTCACGCATTTTCATCCGGATCATATGGGATTGGCAGGGTGGTTTCATTCCGGTGGTGCGAAGTTGATCGGTTCTGCCATCGAAACTCAATATTCCCGCGAGATCTGGTCGGTTGATGGTCCTGATTATGAGGACTTTTATGCGCATTGGTATAGCAGTAATGGGTTGCCTTCGACACGTGTTGATGCTGTTCGGGGCAGAGGCAATACTTATGGAAGAATTGTTCATGAGCCGCCACCGGCAAGCGCGTGGCAATGCGTGAAAGAAGAGGATGTCATCTCCCTCGGTGGGCAGGAATATAAGGTGCTTATTGGACGTGGACACGCTCCGGATATGATTATGCTGTACCGCGAATCTGATCGTGTTCTTATCGCTGCTGATCAGGTGTTGCCGAGCATCACGCCCAATGTCAGTGTTATGCCAAGATTAGAGGATAAAAATCCGCTAGCCGGCTTTCTCGACACTGTCCAAAAACTGAAGGCTTTGCCCGAGGACACGCTTGTATTGCCATCTCATGGCAGTCCCTTTCGCGGATTGTGGACGAGGTTGAATGCGCTGGCTGCACATCATGATCTCCGATTAGATGAGGTATTGGAGGCATGCTCCACACCGACAAGCGCCTACGATTTATTCCCTGTTTTGTTTCGGCGAGAATTGGATGATCAGCAAATGTCGTTCGCTCTGGGTGAGAGCCTGGCTCATTTGCATTATCTGGAATCGAACGGAAATTTGACCCGTGTCGAGGAAAATGGGGTCACTCGATTTATTAGGGCTTGATCGTCATCAAACTATCTCCTGAGGGGCTAGGGCTGTGATGCGTTCTTTGGTGGACAAACAACCCCCATGACGCGTATTATTGGTCCAATTTAGTGGCGGGGAAATTCGGCTTTGACAGCGAATTTCTCCGTTTTTGTGTGTGCAACGCTGGAATATCTCTCACCCGTGACTCGACCCGCCATCCTAGTACTTGCTGACGGCACCACTTTCGAAGGAACTGCTATCGGAATTGATGGCTTATCCGTTGGTGAAGTCGTATTCAATACCGCAATGACCGGTTACCAGGAGATCCTGAGCGACCCGTCCTACGCAGAGCAGATCGTAACGCTGACTTACCCGCATATCGGGAATACCGGCGCTACCAAGCAGGACATGGAGTCATCCTCTGTTTTTTGCAAAGGACTCATCATTCGAGATTTGCCTAGGCTTCACAGCAATTTCAGAGCGGAAACATCGTTAGAAGCCTTTCTCCACGATAACAAGGTGGTTGCTATCAGTGACATTGATACCCGCGCACTGACCCGGCATTTGCGGGAGCATGGCGCGCAAAACGGCTGTATCTACGCTGGTGATTCGTTAGACAGCGATCAAGCTCTGGAAGCGGCTAAAGCATTTCCCGGTTTAGCAGGAATGGACCTGGCAAAGGTCGTGACCTGCGCCGAGCCGTATTCGTGGACTGAAGGAAGCTGGGCGCTGGATCCTGCCGATATCAAAACGGCGGCACCAAGTCCCAAGCACCACATTGTTGCAATGGATTTTGGCGTCAAGCACAACATTCTTCGTTTATTTGTTGATCGTGACTGTAAGGTTACGGTAGTGCCGGCTACGTACACCGCTGAACAAATTCTCGCTTTATCGCCCGACGGCCTATTTCTGTCCAATGGCCCGGGTGATCCAGAGCCTTGCGATTACGCTGTAGACACTATCCGTCAAATGCTCGAGAAAAAAATACCTACTTTTGGTATTTGTCTGGGGCATCAGCTGTTAGCGCTGGCGTCGGAGGCAAAAACGATCAAAATGAAATTCGGTCATCATGGTGCTAATCACCCGGTATTGGATACGGCGAGTGGCAAGGTCATGATCAGTAGCCAGAATCATGGGTTTGCTGTTGATGCAGATTCACTCAATGAAACGCTTGCCATTACACACGTGTCTTTGTTCGATCAAACACTCCAGGGCTTGCGCCGATTGGATGTGCCTGCGATGGGATTCCAAGGGCATCCGGAAGCCAGCCCCGGCCCGCATGATGTCGAAGAACTCTTCGATCAATTCATGGCCATGCTCTCGGCTGCTTAAATTCTTTAAATACGTTAACCGGTATATCCTGACATGCCAAAACGCGCTGACATAAAAAGCGTCCTGATCATCGGTGCCGGCCCAATTGTGATCGGGCAGGCTTGCGAATTTGACTACTCCGGCGCTCAGGCTTGTAAAGCTTTGCGGGAAGAGGGCTTTCGCGTCATCCTCGTCAATTCCAATCCGGCTACGATCATGACGGATCCGTCGATGGCAGATGCCATTTACATCGAGCCTATTGATTGGCGGGTTGTACGCAACATCATTGAACGCGAAAAGCCAGACGCCCTGCTACCCACGATGGGCGGCCAAACGGCATTGAACTGCGCACTGGATTTAGCCCGAGAAGGTGTTCTAGAAGAGTTTGGTGTCGAAATGATCGGTGCCAGACCTGATGCCATCGATATGGCTGAGGATCGCGACAAATTCCGAAATGCCATGACCGAAATTGGTTTGGCTACGCCCAAGGCTGCTATTGCGCACACCTTGGAAGAGGCGTGGGAAGGCCAAGCTGATATCGGCTTTCCTTGCATCATCAGACCCTCTTTTACTATGGGCGGTAGTGGCGGTGGTATAGCCTACAACCGTGAAGAGTTTGAAGCCATCGTTGGCCGAGGCTTGGATTTATCCCGAACAACAGAAGTACTTCTGGAAGAATCGGTTCTGGGCTGGAAAGAGTACGAGATGGAGGTTGTTAGGGATAACGCTGATAACGTCATCATCGTCTGTTCAATCGAAAATCTTGACCCGATGGGCGTTCATACCGGTGACTCCATAACGGTGGCACCATCGCAAACGCTGACTGATAAGGAATATCAGATCATGCGTGATGCTTCTTGTGCAGTCCTTAGAAAAATCGGTGTCGATACTGGCGGCTCGAATGTGCAATTCGCGATAAATCCGGATAACGGCGCGATGATCATTATCGAGATGAATCCGCGTGTTTCCCGATCATCTGCATTGGCATCAAAGGCGACCGGTTTTCCAATTGCGCGAGTCGCTGCGAAGTTGGCCGTGGGTTATACCCTGAACGAGCTTCGAAACGAAATCACGGGCGGACTCACGCCGGCATCGTTTGAGCCCAGCATCGACTACGTTGTCACCAAGATTCCACGGTTCACATTTGAAAAATTCCCAGCGGCTGACAGCAGATTAACAACGCAGATGAAATCTGTGGGCGAAGTCATGGCTATCGGGCGAACGCTTAAGGAATCTTTGCAAAAGGCTCTACGTGGGCTTGAAATTGGCGTAAGCGGTTTTGATGAAGTTGTACCCGAAGGATTATCCGAAGAAGATCGCTTTGAGCTGATCGACCGCGAAATACGCCAGGTGCGTGATCGCCGCCTCTGGTTCGTTGCTGAAGCGTTCAGAGCAGGGCAGAGCGTTGATGATTTGTTTGATGCTACCGCCATTGATCGCTGGTTCCTTTGCCAAATTAAAGAGATCATCGATGCAGAGAAAACCGTTGCATCCTTAGACATGCGTTCATTGGATGCTAAAGCATTAAAAGTGCTGAAACGCGATGGGTTCAGTGATTCAAGGCTGGCTCACTTGTTAGGTGTGACCGAGCAAAATTTCCGCGAGTACCGGAAATCTCAAGGCATTACACCCGTCTTCAAACGGGTTGATTCCTGTGCTGCTGAATTTGCCAGTAACACGGCATACATGTACTCCACATACGAGCAGTATTGTGAATCAGAGCCGACAGACAAAAAGAAAATAATGGTGCTAGGGGGCGGTCCAAACCGTATCGGCCAAGGCATCGAATTCGATTACTGTTGTGTTCATGCCGCGTTAGCGCTGCGTGATGATGGTTACGAGACCATTATGGTCAACTGTAATCCGGAGACTGTATCAACCGATTTCGATACATCCGATCGCCTCTACTTTGAGCCACTAACACTGGAAGATGTGTTGGCCATCATTGATGTCGAAAAACCGTTTGGCGTTATTGTGCAATACGGTGGGCAAACACCGTTGAAACTGGCCAGAGACTTACTGGCAGCCGGCGCACCTATCATTGGAACGTCACCGGACTCTATCGATTTGGCTGAGGACAGAGAACGATTCCAGCAGCTTATCGAAAAGCTAGGCCTGCTTCAGCCACCCAACAGAACGGCTAGAACCCCAGAAGAGGCGTTGACGTCGGCCGAAGAAATCGGCTACCCACTGGTAGTTCGCCCTAGCTACGTTCTGGGTGGTCGTGCTATGGAAATTGTGCAAGAGCCCAGTGAGCTCTCTCGTTATATGAAAGAAGCTGTCACGGTTTCTAACGACTCCCCCGTGCTACTTGATCGTTTCTTGAATGACGCTGTCGAAGTTGATGTCGATGCCATCTGTGATGGAACCGATGTGGTTATCGGCGGAATCATGGAGCATATCGAAGAAGCTGGTGTTCACTCCGGCGACTCAGCCTGTTCATTGCCGCCATTCTCTTTGTCAGAAGAGACGTGTGAGGAGCTCTCCAGGCAGGTGGCGAAAATGGCTAAAGGTCTTGGAGTCATCGGCTTGATGAATACGCAGTTTGCCATTCAGGGTGAAAAAATATATGTGCTTGAGGTAAATCCGCGTGCTTCACGAACGGTACCTTTTGTCTCTAAAGCCACTGGCGTACAGCTGGCAAAAGTAGCGGCGCGGTGTATGGCCGGACAATCCCTCTCGTCTCAAGGGGTCACAGTTGTACCAAGACCTTCCTACTACAGCGTGAAAGAATCAGTATTTCCATTTGCTAAATTTCCTGGCGTCGATACCTTGCTCGGACCGGAAATGAAGTCAACGGGAGAAGTCATGGGTACCGGTAAAACGTTTGGAGAAGCGTTTTACAAAGCATCTCTTGGCGCCTCTTCCGAATTACCACAGAAGGGAGTTGCGTTTATCAGTGTGCGCGATCAGGATAAAGCGGGCGTGGTTGAGGTTGCTCGTAATCTTGTCGGCGCAGGCTTTACGCTTATGGCAACAAAAGGTACGCAACAAGCGATTGATGAAGCGGGTATTGCATGCCAACTCATTAACAAGATGCGCCAAGGTCAGCCACACATTGTTGATCAGATAAAAAACGATGCCATCCATCTAATTATCAATACGACAGATGGTAGGCAGGCGATAACCGATTCGGCCGAAATACGGCTGCAAGCGCTGCGGCGTAAAATTCCTTATACAACAACACTATCGGGTGCGATTGCTATGTGCGCAGCATTATCACACTCAGCAACTGATCCTGTTTATCGGCTCAGTGACATTCATTTGGAGACAGCATGAACAAGGTTCCGATGACCAAACGTGGTGAAACCATGTTGCGCGAAGAACTCGCTGATCTTAAAGGTACTCAAAGGCCCACAGTCATTCAAGCGATTGCCGATGCTAGAGAGCACGGTGATTTGAAAGAGAACGCTGAATATCATGCTGCTAGAGAGCAGCAGAGTTTTATTGAAGGTCGTATCAAAGAGATTGAAGCAAAACTTTCCACATCACAAGTCATTGATGTCACGACATTGCCGAACAATGGAAAGGTCGTTTTTGGTACTACTGTTCAATTATTAGACATGAACACCGACGAGGAAATTACCTATCAAATTGTCGGTGATGATGAAGCGGATTTAAAAGCTAGACGCATCAGTTTCGGATCGCCAGTTGCCAAAGCATTAATTGGAAAGTTGGAAGGTGACGAAGTAGGCGTCAATACACCCAACGGTGTTCGGGAATACGAAATTCTGGAAGTAAAATACATATAAAAAACTTCCTTCCTCGTCTTTAGATTGCATTGGGTGTTTTTTTGTAAACACCCGGCAAGTTTGTCTTTGCTCTGTGTAATTTATGTGGCAGACTATGCCACTAATTTGACGAATTCAGCGGAGCTACTAAAGCACCGACTGTTAATACCGTAACCTGTTCTTCCCCTGGTGACTCGATGAGCCAATTCCGTAAAACCTGCCCCTCTGTTGAAGCTAGAAGACGCTTCTTAACAAGAACGACAGCTGGCGCAGTGACGTTAGGAACAGCTAGTGGAAGTTTACTTGCGGGGGCGGCTTCACTACTGGCGCCAAATGCTGCTGAGGCGGCAGTCTCTGAAACTCTACCTAAACCGGCCTCTCTTCTGCAGCTGGATGCGATGGAGCCACGGCGTTTGCATGTTTACAGCTTGCATACCCGTGAAGAACTGAGTGTCGTGTATTTCACTCATGGTATGTATATCGATGAAAACATTCATTCGCTGAATCATCTAATGCGTGACAGACGAGCGAATGTTTCACACCCAATCGACTTGAATGTATACGACCAGCTGTTTCTTCTTCAACGTAAATTTCAGTCAAAGCACCCCATACATATCCTGTCCGGATATCGTACTGCAGAAACCAACGCCAAACTTCGCAGTCGATCGTCAGGTGTAGCCAAAAAGAGCCTGCACATGGAAGGGCGCGCGGCTGATTTCTACGTACCGGGTGTCGGTATCCGTAAAGTTCAGCAAGCTGCATTAGATCTTAAGGCGGGCGGTGTAGGGCTCTATAGTAGTTCCAACTTTGTCCACATCGACACGGGCATGGTCAGAAGTTGGGGAAAGTAGTCTTTTTCCGGTTCTGAGCAGAAATGCTGCGCTAACGGATCAGCATCTTAAAAGCCGAGCTTAATCTTGCCCCTTAAAGCGTCACTTTTAATCTAGCCCGATCAACCGGGTTGCCCGCCTCGACGCTACTGACTTCACATTTTGCAGCCAAAGTGTGTAGCGACTTCCGTTTCATTGATACCACTTGTGAAGCCTCTCTCAAGGCGGAAGGCTAAGTCGTACCCCGATAACCTTGCTGTCATAGTATTGCCACTTAACAACAAACCGCCAGACCACTGACGGATACACAAACCAAAGTATTGGGGAAAGTTAGGTGATAAAAATAAAAAAAATGACCAACAAGTTGTCTACATCATGCCGAGTAGCTCTTTTAACGGCCTGTAGTACTGCTCTACTAATGACCACTCCATCAATCCATGCTGCTCAATTTGGCGTTAGTGTGATTGATTCTGCAGGCCAGCCTGTATCCGGAGCTTCCGTCTGTTTGGGAATACACGGTAAATATGCTCAATATGGATCAGCTCGTACTGATGAGAACGGGCAAGTTCTGATGGATGTGCCTCGTGTACCGATGGTCTTAACTATCTCGAAAAACAGTTTTAGCAGTGTCCGCACGAGTGAGCCGGCACGTGGATTCAATTTGATCAAACAGATTGAGCTTTCAAAAGGTCATCCGAATGTACTTTGTCAGGCGGGTAGCCCTCCGGTCTCGGAGTCATCGGTTCGAATTGGCAACGTGCTTGTTTCAGAAAGTACATTTTCTACCGTGTTAAAACCTACGGTATCGGGCGAACCGACTCAGTATCGAGTGAGCCGCTCACCGTCGTTCACTGGCTCTAAATGGCAACGCTTTGAAACAACAATTGCGCTGTCTACACGATTGTCTGAAGAAAATGAAGTTTACTTGCAGATGCGCCGTTACAAAGGCACGTCTAAGAGCTGGATAGAGGCTCGGTCAGAAGTGGTTTCAGTCCGATTACCTGAATTTCAGTAGGCCAGGGAAAGAATACGTTAGAGCGTGTTATCGAAGCTCATTTTCAAGAGCTTCGATGTCTTCGTTACCCAGTGTTCTTGCTTCATCTTCGAGCATGACGGGAATACCATCGCGAATAGGGAACGCCAGCGCAGCCTGGCGAGACCATAGTTCTTCACCACGAAGAATGAGTTTGCCCTTAGTAACGGGGCACACCAGAATGTCGAGCAGTCTTTTGTCCATAGCCAGAGTTTACCGCAGACTTGTTACGGATGGCGTTCTATCGACTTATTGATGGGGGAATGTTCTAGTTGGACGGTACGATGCGGCGAGCGCCTTGCTCGATATTAGATTGGGTACTGGCGTTGGGCATGCTGCTGACTCCAGTTGCCACATACACAATCGCTTCGAATAGATTACCGCCTTCGCCCATAGAGTAGCCCGGGGCTAGCGTCTCACCCACATAGGTGACTCGGGATACAGTTTCCATTCCCAATTCCGCTTTGTTTAATGAGGTCATCGTAAGAACGGTGCCTTTGTTTAAGCCTGCGTCATAGGCTAATTCCAGATTCTGTACCGTATTTAACGCAAAGTTTGATGCTGATTCGGCAGCCTGGAAGGTAGCTGCAGTTCGAATGGCGTTGACTGCCATGCGATGTTCCAGCGTTGAACTGCGCATGACTGAAATGCCCATAATAGAGAGCATGAATATCATGACCATGGCGACCAGTAGTGCGCCACCGCGTTGGGATTTTACTGTCGAGATTCTATTTATCATCGGACTAGTTGACGCGCCTGTTTCGGATTTTCACCGTGGTATTAAATGCCTGCCGAAATCGCAGATCCTGATCATGCGTTGCACCGGTAGCTCCGGTTCCACTTGACGCGCTAATACTTTGGTTGGCTAACCGATACGTATTGGTATCAGGTTGAGTACCGAGCGACTTGTCGGACACCATGAGTAGACCGATTCGAACGCTTTCGATGTTTCGGGAGTTAATCGTGGCCGTACCGGCTGGCACGTAGCTAACCGTTTGTGTGCCAGTGCGTACTCCGAAGAGTATGCGCATATTCTCAACGCCCGGAATTAACAAGATGGGAGGAGCCGTATACGGCAAAGACTGCTGATATAAACCTCTTATCGCTGCTCCGCTAGGCGTGGTTTCTCCAGTATCGCCAATGTAGAAGACGTTAGAGTTAAATCGCATTAATTTCGTGCTGGCATCACTAAAGTAATCGAACGAAAATCGATCGGAGGTGTTACTGGCATTCGAGTGTGAAATAGTGGCTGAGGCGGAACCGCCGCCAGATACGCCGGTGACATTAAATAGGTCACCACCTGTGCAATTACTCACGATGGCGAATTCGCCGGGTTGCAAGTTGAAGGGCTCTTTACTAATACCTGCACTGCTATTGACAAGTAGAGGTTCTGTCCGGCTTGGTATACCGCCGACATCGACCAACGGGAAGGTGGCAGCTGATCCGAATTGCACGGCGAGTGCGTGTGTGTTGGGGATCGCATTGTTTATTTGTGGTGGTATCGTCATTCCACTCACAGCATTGGGTGTCCACGAAGTTGCCGTGGCCATGTTGTAACCCGTAGTGGCGGTGAGGGTCAGATCACTTGTCGGTGCATTGTTTGCGATAATCTCAGGGCCGCCGTGACTTAAATCGTTACAACCTTGGAATCCAGCCATTCGGATTTCACCGGCAATTCTATTTAATGCAAATCTGGCACTCTCTTGCATATCTGCGAGGGTGCTGTTCAAGTCGGTGCTGCGCTTGTTGCCGGAAAAAACTGAGAAAATGCCTGCTGACAACATGAGGCCCAGCACCATCGCAATCATCAATTCGATGAGTGAAAAGCCTGCGTTTTTCTTCAAGAGTTTCATAAGCCTCTTGTCTCTAATTCGAAGCGAATTTGAAGGGTCTGAGCTTCCTCAGTACCGTTTATCATTTCGCTCCAAGTCATGACGATCTGATATCGCTCATTACCCAAGGCTGTGATTGAACCGGAAGCCTGCGCTGCGCCTCCACTTTGAAGGGCAGGTATAAATCCGGATACCCCGGCATTGTTGTGGAGGCTGGAACTCCAGTCGAATATGTCCAGTTGTGCCAGTTCTGAGGGGTTACAGCTGTCACAGCCAGGTTTGGTGGCGCTTGAACTTGTCGATTTCGAATTGTAAAAACCGCCAATAACACCGGGTATGTTAGAGCGCATCCGATCAATCATATCGTTGGCCAGAAAATGCGCCTGAGATTGATAGTAAGCGCTTTGACTGAATCTCATTCCTTCCACTTGCATTCGTGCTGCTGCCAGAAATCCGACCGACATGACGACGACTGCGATGAGTACTTCAATCAGACCCACGCCTCGATGCTTTGAGAGTGTAGGGTCCAGCTGATATGTTGATAACGTATGCATTTTCACAATTAAATCTGTATATGACGATGGCATAACCTTGATTAGGTCGCAGGCTCAGGACAACTGACCGGGCGATTGAATGCGTCTCTAGGGATCGTGCTATTGGCAGCCTCTGATCCGCGCCGGATATCTCCAGTCAGCGAAACGTTAAGCGCTCGCGAAGAGGGCGAACCACGTACAGCATCACAGATGACGATGGATCCTGTCGTCAGTGAAGAGCTACCGTTCTGCAGATACCTGACATAGGCGACGTCGGCTACGTTAGATACTTGATTCGTGCTGGATCCGAAAGCCATAACCGTGTTCAACCCTTTCATGGCAGGTTTAACTGAAATGATGGAATCCTGAGTTTCGATAAGCGCTACCGTCTCACTGGGCGAGTTTGTCTGGTCTCTGAAAACGATCCAACCATTTTCCCAGTCATCGGCTCCGCCACAAGAAGTTGCTTCGATAGCACTCCTAGGGCATACCGTTATGTCTGCGCCGCCTTTGATGGCTTCGGATCGTGCTTGATAGAGTGAGCCTACAAAGGAATTGTATTGCGCGCTGATTCTGCTTTCGGCCATCATGTTTCCGAAGCTAGGTAATCCTATGCCGAGCAAAACTCCGGCAATCGCAATTGTTACTAACAATTCCAAAAGCGTAAAACCTTCTGCTTTCGATTTCTTTAAACCATTTATAGACATGGGTATCGTTCGAATAAATGTCGTTGAGTCGGAGTTCATGGTTGATTGACGAATCCTGAAATCAGCTCAATGAGGGAATAGGAGGAGTGGGTATCTAGTTAGCCCAGCATCTAGAGGAGTCTGGGCTTGGTGTTCGAATACCTTGCGATGTAATGCTCATCACTTGACACTCTGCATCGTTCGCCTGTTCGTTCTGACCAGTTGCGGTAATCGTAAAGTTGTTTGCGGTAACGCCACCTAGACTGATCTGGTAATAACCTTCTTCAGAAGTCGTAGCGGTCAAGGGACATCCAACATAGGTGTATCGGGTTGTTTTGCAGCGCTCCAATGACTGGATCTCCTGCATAAGAGCAACCTGACCGTCTGCTCGGCGCGTTTTTTCAATGTATTGAATGTAATTAGGAAGCGCTACACCAGCCAGGATGCCTATGATGGCAATAACAATGAGCAATTCGATAAGGGTGAACCCACGGAGAGCCACTCGGGTCGCTTTTTGGCAAGCCTGCTTGCTTGTGGCTTGTTTTGAATAGGGTGTTGAGTAAGTGCGCATAACGTGTCTGGTGTGCAGAATTTTTTATTTATATGCAACCTGAATGCCTTATGGGCTTGATACCTAAGTGCGAGATACCCGTAACAAGCTTATCGATACGTTGACGATGCTCAATATTGAGTACTTCGACACAATTGAATGACATGGCATGTGAGACCTGTATGAGGTTCGAACATGATTGCCTGCGACATTGGTATTCTTAAATCTTGCTTCTGGCCTTTACAAGCCGGGTGAGTTAACAGATAGTTTCGCCACACGACATACAGGTACTGACATAGTGGGTTACCAGCTTGGCCTTGACACCGGTGGAACGTACACGGATGCGGTGTTGGTAGACGATGATCTACAGGTTATATCCAGCGCAAAATCATTAACCACCCATACAAACCTGATCGATGGGTTGCGAGGTGCTGTGGATGGGTTACTTGATGCATCTGTCATACCCGATATCAGTTTGGTTTCCTTATCTACGACGCTCGCTACCAACGCATTGGTCGAAGGACGCGGAAGATCTGTAGCCCTCGTTTTAATCGGTTTCTCTCCGTCGCAAATGAAACGTGCAAATCTAAACGAAGCCCTGGGGGGCGATCCGCATGTCTTTGTTGAAGGCGGACATAATGCGAGTGGGCATGCGGTATCGAATCTTGATGTTGAAGCGGTTCGCCGCTTTGTTAGTAGTGTTAATGAGCGCGTTGACGCTTATGCCATTTCCGGTTTATTCGCTGTGCGTAACCCCGAGCATGAAAGTGCCGTTCAGGAACTACTGTCCGAAATGACCGGTAAGCCGGTAACGTGCGGTCATCATCTGAGTTCCGGGCTCGATGCGCCAAGGCGCGCGTTAACTGCCTTACTGAATGCGCGACTTATCCCTATGATTGGCTCGTTGTTATCGGCGGCGCGTGATCTACTCAATGAGCATCAGATTGAAGCACCCTTAATGGTTGTAAAGGGCGATGGCTCTTTGATTTCCGATTCTATGGCTATTCAATATCCCGTTGAAACCATCTTAAGTGGGCCCGCTGCCAGTGTTGTTGGCGCTCAGTTCCTGTGTAGCGAACGAACACTACTTGTTTCGGACATGGGAGGCACTACAACGGATGTTGCATTGATACGTGATGGTTTGCCCAGGCTGGATCCTAACGGTGCGACCGTTGGCGGTTGGCGAACCATGGTTCAGGCTGTAGATGTGCGTACTTATGGCTTGGGTGGAGATAGTGCCATCAAATACGATCGGAAGCTCCATCGTTTCACGGCAGGCCCCAATCGTGTTGTGCCGCTGAGCCTCGTGACCAAGCAGCATCCTGAATTATTGAAAGATCTGGAAGCGCAATTAGAGCTGCCATTCAGCACGACACACAGCGCGCAGTTTGTTATGGCGCATGGCGATTCGGTGGCCGATTTATCGCTTCAACAACAAGAGCTTTATGATCGTATTAAACAGGCACCGATTGCTGTTCAGACGCTCTTCAGTGATCAAACACTGGAACGGGCACTCAACAAGCTCGAACAGCGCGGTGTTGTCTTGCGCTCGGGTTTCACCCCCAGTGACGCCAGCCATATTATGGGCATTCAAGACGATTGGGAATCCAAAGGAGCGATCATGGGGGCCGAGCTGATGATGCGTTACTCTGCCGAAAACATGGGCGCTGAATACTCGGACGTTAAACAATACGCGCGTATGGTCATGGATTTAATATCGGAAGATACGGCGATGGTACTGATAGACACGGTGGCTGCCGAAGGTGAAAGCGGGGAAGCGTTGAATGACTCACAACGAGCACTTATCAGAAAATCGCTGCAGAAAAACAACAGCGAGTTGTTCAGTGTCGGTACACAGTTACATATTCCTGTTGTCGGCTTGGGAGCACCTGCTTCAAGCTACTATGAGAAAGTGGGTGAGTTGCTTAATACACAAGTTGTGCTGCCAAAATATGCGCATGTCGCGAATGCGCTGGGCGCGGTTGTTGGAACCATTCGTCAGGAGCAAGTTCTTGGTATTGCGCCGGCTGGAGGCAACAGGGTCAGTGTTTTATTTCCTGAAGGCCCGAAAGACTATGATGATTTAGAGGCAGGTGTCGAGGCTGCAAAAATCCGATGCGAACAGATAGCGCGCGAGAAGGCTCTGGCGGCCGGTGCAGCTGAGTTGACGATGACGTTTGACCGGAAAGATACCGTTGTTAAAGACGGTGATCAGAAAGTGTTTTTTGAAAGCCAGATTACAGCGCTGGCAACCGGCAGACCCGCAACGTCGACGTAAAAATAAAAAACAATCAGAGTGCTCTGTAAAGAGCACTCTGATGATTCGAATTTAACGTTTAGGTACGTAGATATCTGTCACTGTTCCTTCAGCGACCTCTGCCGCAAAGTTGAAGGTTTCAGATAGCGTAGGGTGCGGGTGAACAGTCAGCGCTAGATCTTCAATGTCTGCGCCCATCTCCAACGCAAGTACTGCCTCGGCAATAAGCTCACCTGCGTTTGGACCAACCATGCCGGCTCCCAGAATTTGCTTGGATTCCGGGTCGTATATGACTTTGGTCATTCCATCACTTCGGCCCATACTCAGGGAGCGACCACTGGCCGCCCACGGAAACACGCCTTTAGCGACATCAATACCTTCAGCTTTCGCTGCAGTTTCTGTCAGACCCATCCATGCCACTTCCGGATCGGTATAGGCAACGGATGGAATCGTCTTGGCATCAAACCACGACTTCTGACCGGCTGCGACTTCTGCAGCCACTTTACCTTCGTGTGTCGCCTTGTGAGCAAGCATAGGTTGGCCAACAATGTCGCCTATAGCGAAGATATGAGGGATGTTGGTTTTTTGTTGTGAGTCAACGGTGATAAAGCCTCGCTCATCGACTTTAACACCGGCTTTGTCTGCTGCTATTTCGTGACCATTAGGGCTTCTTCCAACCGCTAGTAGCACCCTGTCAAAGGTATCAGTTTCAGGTGCTTTACCACCGTCAAAGCTTACGACCATGCCGTCGTCCGTAGCGTCGATACCGGTGACTTTTGAGCCAAGGAAGATGCTTTCGAAATCGGCGCGCAGTCGTTTTTCGAGAGGGCGCACTAAATCGCGATCACAGCCAGGCATCAAACCGTCTGACAATTCTACAACCGTGACCTTTGAACCAAGGCCCGCATAAACACAACCCATTTCAAGCCCGATAATGCCACCACCAATGACGAGCAATCTGGATGGTATATCCGATAGCTCTAGTGCACCGGTTGAATCCATAAGGCGAGGGTCGTCATAAGGAAAGCCCGGAATACGGATGCTCTTTGAACCTGCAGCGATGACTGCATTTTTAAAGCCGACGCGTCGCGGAGAGTCTGATTCGGATTCTGCAATATCGATTGTGTTGGCGGAGCTGAATGTTGCCAGACCATGGGCAACAGTGACCTTGCGTTGCTTTGCCAACCCGGCAAGACCACCGGTCAATTTGCCGATTACGTCTTCTTTAAATGCTCTTAACTTATCAACGTCGATCGTCGGTTCAGCAAAGGTGACACCGTGTGCACCCATGTCCCGTGTTTCCTGAATAACCGCTGAGGTGTGCAACAGCGCTTTTGACGGGATACAACCGACATTCAAACAAACACCACCCAACGATGGGTATCGTTCGATCAGTAAGACATTCAGACCAAGGTCAGCTGCGCGAAACGCAGATGTGTATCCGCCGGGACCAGCACCGATGACGGCTAAATCGTACTGTTCATCAGCGTCATTCGGAACCGCTGGTGCGCTGACTGTGGCAGGCGATTCTTCTTTTGTACTGGCACTTTGTTCTTCTGCGGAAGGGGTGTGTTTTGTTTCTGCTGTCGAGGACGAACTTGCATTATTGCTTGACTCAGCAACGTCCAGCACAAGAATGTCAGAGCCTGCCGCAACCCGGTCACCGGGACTAACATGCATAGAGGTGATAACACCTGCCTTCGGAGCAGGGATCTCCATGCTGGCTTTATCACTTTCAACGGTAATCAGTGAGTCTTCAGCAGCGACTGCATCGCCCACTGATACCAGCACTTCAATAACTTCTACATCATCTACGTCTCCGATATCGGGGACTTTGATTGTTTCTAAATCGCTCATGATCTATAGGCTCAACCGTCGAATGTCGCTGATTTCTTTGATGTAGTGGGCCATGAATCGAGCAGCGTCTGCACCATCCACGACGCGATGATCATAGGTTAGATCAAGCGGACACATGAGTCTGGGCTGAAACTCTTTGCCATCCCAGACTGGCTCCATTTTGGCGCGTGTAATTCCCAGAATGGCCACTTCAGGTGGATTGACGATGGGGGTAAAAGCAGAGCCACCTATGCCGCCTAAACTGGATATCGTCATGCTGGCACCTTGCATTTCATCAGGCTTGAGTTTTTTTGCTCTCGCCCGGGTGCTCATGTCGGCCATTTCCACAGCAAGCTCAGTGATGGATTTTTTGTCGACATCTTTAAAAACAGGGACGACCAATCCGTTAGGTGTGTCTACCGCAATACCAATATGGAAGTACTTTTTATAAAACAGGGCTTCGCCGTCAGCTGATAGAGAGCTATTAAGCTTCGGGAATACCTTAAGCGTTTTCACAAGCGCTTTCATATGGAAGGCAAGCCCAGTGATTTTTGGATCGCCTTCGCGCATGTCACTTTTGAGTTCTTTGCGAAACGCTTCCATCGCTGTGATGTCCGCAGAATCGTGATGGGTGACCATCGGAAGATTCAGCCATGCCCGGTGTAGATTGGCAGCGCTGAGCTTATTGATACGTCCCAGCTCGACTCTTTCTACTTCACCGTACTTCGAAAAATCTACCTCAGGTATCGGTGGAATTCCTGCACCACCCGTTGCACCGCCTGCACCGTAGTTGGATTGCATTCCTTCCATGGCTTGTTTGATGAAAGCCATGACATCGGTTTTGAGAATACGACTCTTAGGACCGGTGCCCTGAATTAAGGCGAGGTCCGCTCCATGTTCTCTTGCATACCGTCGAACGCCGGGACTGGCGTGCGCTTTGCGCATATTGTCGTCAGAGATGTGTGCCGTTGGACTTGACGCTTTTTGCGCCGGACTTGGAGCTGGTGCTGCTGGCTCCTTTGGTGGAGTGGCAGGCTTCACATCTTCAACTTCAGGTTTCGGTGTTGGCGCTTCAGCTGCAGGTTCTTCGACCTCTGCCGGTGCTGCTGCACCAATTAACGACATTTTTCCAATGACGTCACCGACATTAACAGTGTCGCCAATGGAGACGCTCAACGAATCCACGACACCTGATTGTGTTGCCGGTATTTCCATACTGGCTTTGTCGCTTTCCAGGGTCAGTAGAGAATCATCAACGTTGACCGCATCGCCAACGGAGATGAGTATTTCGATGACTTCGACATCTTGTGAGTCGCCGATATCGGGAACGATAATATCGACTGTTTTATCTGATTCGCTCATATCGGTACCCTTAAATAGTTGCCGGGTTTGGCTTATCAGGATCGATGCCGTACTGTTGAACCGCTTTTGCAACGGTAACAGCATCCATCTTTCCTTCTTTTGCCAAAGCATGCAGGGCGGCGATAGTGACGTAGCGACTATCTACCTCAAAAAACTCTCTGAGCTTTTCCCGGGTATCGGATCTACCAAAACCATCAGTGCCTAAAGCGGTAAACGACGCAGGGACGTATTCCCTGACTTGGTCCGAATAGGATTTCATGTAGTCAGTTGAGCTGACTATCGGTGAATCGTCATCGCCCAATATTTGAGTAATGTACGGAAGCCGAGGTTCATCGTTTGGATGAAGCATGTTCCATCGTTCAACATCCAGTCCGTCTCGTGCCAGCTCATTGAAACTGGTGACACTGTAGATTTCAGCACCGATGTTCCATTCTGTTTCCAGCATGTTGGCAGCTTCGATGACTTCACGAAGAATGGTGCCTCCACCCAATAAACGAACCTTTGACGTAAATTTTGAAGCGGCTTTAGCATCGCCGTCGGCCACATCACGCAGTTTATAAATTCCTTTTATGATGCCTTCTTCGACACCCTCTGGCATCGCCGGATGAATGTAGTTCTCGTTCATCGCAGTGATGTAGAAGTAGACGCTTTCATTGTTAGTAAACATGCGCGTCATGCCGTTATGAATGATGACAGCCATTTCATAACCGAAGCATGGATCGTAACTGACACAGTTAGGGATGGTACTGGAGAGAATCAGGGAGTGACCGTCTTCATGTTGCAGGCCTTCACCGTTTAGTGTGGTGCGACCGGCCGTGCCACCAATCATGAAGCCTCGTGCACGCATGTCGCCCGCCAACCAGGCCAGATCGCCAATACGTTGAAAGCCGAACATGGAGTAGTAGATATAAAACGGCAGCATGTTCACGCCATGCGTGGAGTAAGACGTTGCAGCTGCTAACCAACTGGACATCGCTCCAGCTTCTGTGATGCCTTCTTCCAGAATCTGACCACTTTTATCTTCCTTGTAGTACATGATCTGATCGCGATCCTGCGGTTCATACAGCTGGCCCACAGAGGAGTAGATACCTAATTGACGGAACATACCTTCCATGCCGAAGGTTCTCGCTTCGTCTGGCACGATAGGTACGATATTTTTTCCGATTTTCTTATCACGCGTCAGGATGGTTAACATTCTGACAAAGGTCATCGTTGTTGATAGTTCGCGATCACCCGAACCTTTTAGTACCGGTTCGAAGACGGACAAAGGAGGGATCTCCAATGGCGCCGCGAACTTCTGCCGTTGTGGCAGGTAACCACCTAAGGCTTTGCGGCGTTCTTGCAGATACTTTATTTCAGCACTTTCAGGGTCTGGCGGTATGTAGGCGTAGTTTTCTACTTGCTCATCAGTGAGGTCGAGACCAAACCGGTCGCGCATCTCTAACAAGGAGTCCATATCCATCTTCTTCTGCTGATGGGTCGCATTGGTGCCTTCACCTGATTCGCCGAGTCCATAGCCTTTGACCGTCTTGGCCAAAATCACAGTAGGTTGTCCTTTGTGTTCCACCGCCTGGGTGTACGCCGCGAAGAGTTTGTGAGGATCATGGCCGCCGCGATTCAAGCGCCAGATATCTTCATCGCTCATATTGGCAACGAGCGCTTTTGTTTCCGGATATTTACCGAAGAAGTGCTCGCGTGTGTAGGCACCGCCCTTGGCTTTGAAGTTCTGATATTCGCCGTCAACGGTTTCCATCATGAGTTGCATTAACTTGCCAGACTTGTCTTTGGCCAGTAGCGGATCCCAGTACGAACCCCAGATGACCTTAACGACATTCCAGCCAGCGCCTCTAAATACGGCTTCTAGCTCCTGAATGATTTTGCTGTTGCCGCGAACAGGGCCGTCCAGACGTTGCAGGTTGCAGTTGATAACAAAGTTGAGGTTATCAAGCTTCTCTCGGCCGGCTAATGAAATAGCACCCAACGATTCCGGCTCGTCCATTTCTCCGTCGCCCAGGAATGCCCATATTTGGCGGTTGTCAGTGCGGGCAAGGCTTCGGTCCTGCAGGTACTTCATGAACCTGGCCTGGTAAATCGAGGTGAGGGAGCAATAGCCCATAGACACCGTGGGGAACTGCCAGTAGTCAGGCATCAGCCACGGGTGGGGGTAAGAAGACAAGCCCTTTCCATCGACTTCACGCCGAAAATTATCCAGCTCGTCAGTCGTTAAACGACCTTCCATGAATGAACGCGCATAAATGCCAGGGGAACAATGTCCTTGCATCATGACGACGTCGCCGCCATGCTCCGGTGTGGGCGCGTGGAAAAAGTGATTGAAACCAACATCGTATAGAGTAGCGGCCGATGCAAAACTGGCTAGGTGGCCACCGAGGCCGGAACCATCTCGTTGAGCACGCAGCACCATCATGGTCGCGTTCCAACGAATCATAGAACGCAGACGGTACTCAACTTCAGAGTCACCCGGGTTTCTGACTTCCAAATGATTAGGAATGGTGTTGACGTAAGCGGTGCTCGCGTCATACGGCAGATTGGCCCCAGAGCGGCGTGCTTTGTCCATGAGTCGTTCGAGCAGATAGTGGGCTCTTTCCGGGCCTTCCCTATCGATGACGGCTTCGATAGCGTCTAGCCATTCGAGCGTTTCGATCTCATCTATATCAAGCATCTGGTTGGTAGCCATAGGGTTGTCTTGTGTTCCTTTGGTTAACTCTGACTTATTAATCATAGTACTGGTTTTACATAACCTTCACGGGCTATGCCAAGCCGCAAAACTTACGATTCGCGTTGGAGCTTACTGCTGGGGCGCTGGTGAAGGAGCGCCATTCTGGCTCGCCAAATACCAATCGCCAATTTGTTGCCGCTCATCATCGGTCATCCCTGTCAGGTTGCCGATCGGCATGACCTTCGACGCCACGCTTTGTTGGTAAATGGCGGATGCCTGTGACTGAACTGATTCAATGTCTACGAATTTGATTCCCGCTGGTGCTGTCGCGAAACCCGGGTGCGACGGGTTGTCGTGGTGACAAGAGGCGCAGCGGGCCTCAATGATGGCATAGACCTCCGAAATGGCCGGAGGTTCTCGATATTCACCCGCTTGTGAGGCGACCTGAGCGGTTCTACCGTCGGGCGCCATGGCGACAATCAAACCTACAAGGAGAACCAGTGCTGATAGTAACGGTACCGGAGAAGGTTTACCGAAGTGAGCTTTGACAAAATGTACGCGAATTAGGGCACCAATCAATGAGATAGCGATAAGTATGGCCC
>CAZCKD010000020.1:0-27400 GCA_964498925.1 uncultured Granulosicoccaceae bacterium | reverse complement strand
AGAAATCAGGTTGTCACAACACTATCAGGCGGGGAGAAATCGCGCGCCTTATTAGCAAGGGCTCTGGCTGCTCAACCAACGCTACTGTTCGCTGATGAACCCGTATCAGCGCTTGATCTAGGCCATCAATTACAAACGATGCAACTGCTTCGAGACTATGCCAGTAATGATAAGGCTGCGGTGGTTGTGCTGCACGATCTATCACTGGCCGCACGTTACTGCGACAAACTCTACATGATGAATGAAGGCAGAATTGTTGCCAGCGGTGATGTCACAACGGTACTGACAGCTGAAAATCTAGAACGCGTTTACGGCGTCACTGTCATGAAAGGATTTGATGAAGTACCGTGGATTGTGCCGTTGCACAGGGTGTAACGACGAACTAAGCAAGTTTCAGCTCATCACCCATTAGCAGGGTGTAGAACTCTGGTGCGATCATCGGCTTAGCACACAAGTAGCCTTGAAACTCCTCGCAATTCAGCGCCTGTATATGCTGCAACTGTTCGACCGTTTCTACACCTTCAGCCACGACATTCATGCCTAAATCATGAGCCAATGAAATTACCGCTTTTACTATCGGCATCGGTTCGCTTTTAGAGCGAATCTCTCGAATAAAGGATTGGTCAATTTTCAGTTGATCTATGGGGAACTTCTGTAAATAGCTCAATGAAGAATAGCCAGTACCAAAATCATCGATGGACAGCTGCACACCCAGCCCCTTCAAACTTTGCAAGGTCACGATGTTGGCTTCAGCGTTTTCCATGATCATATTTTCAGTCAGTTCTATGATCAGTGCATCAGGTGGTAAACCACTATCTTCTAAGGCACAGCGCACCGTGTCGAGGAAGTCCGGCTCATGCAGCTGCCGTATAGATACGTTAACCGCTATTTTAAAATCTTTGTAACCCGCATCCTGCCACTCCTTGGTTTGGCGACAAGCTTCCCTCATCACCCACTCACCAATCGAGACAATCATGCCTGAGTTTTCTGCCAACTCAATAAAGTTGACTGGCGATACCAAGCCTAACTCTGGATGCAACCATCGAACAAGGGCTTCGGCACCTGCTATTTGATTGGTTTTGATATCAACTTTCGGCTGATACACAACAAATATTTCTTCTTTCTCAACAGCCGTTCTCAGGCCGTTCTGGATACTCAGCAATTCTCTTGCTTTTGCATCCATATGGTCCGAATAGATGGCGAAAGATGAATCCGGTCTACGGCGAGTATGCCTTAGCGCAGTCTCAGCATTGTTTATCAGAGACTCTACGGTATCCAATTCAGACCCGACTATCGACACACCGATACTGACAGACAAATAAATCGCCTGCCCTGCGGCATGCACGGGTTCGTCGAGTGCCTTGTTAAGATCATTGGTGGTGTTATTCAACAGCCCTTCTATTTCTATCGCTTTGGTCCAAGGCATCAATACCGCAAACCTGTCTCCATCGAGACGCGCGATGGTCGGCAACCGCGTACCCGATTGCTCTTTCGAAAACCAAGGCTGCTGTTCCCCGCCACGGTAGTTATCGACAAGGCGTTGGCTGAACTCTTTCAGCACAACATCACCATTTTCAGGCCCTAATGAATCGTTAATTGATTTAAATCGATCAATATTGATTAACACGAGCGCAGAAAGCGTTTTATCTTCCCGATCCCGTTGTATTCGGCTATGCAAAGTTTGACGAAACCACACGCGATTCGGCAGCTCGGACAATGGGTCAACTTCGCTCATTCTTTTTTGCCATGCGATAGCGCTGAGCGTATTGCGTAAACGAAGCGCAAGCTCACTGGCATCTATGGGCTTGGCTAGAAAATCAGTGGCACCCAACGTCAGTGCTTCTAGCTTGGTCTCTGGATCGTTAGCCGATGTCAGTACAATGACCGGAAGATAACGCAGTTCTTTATCCTCTCTAATGAGACGTAATATATCGAAGCCAGTCACGTCAGGCATCACCAGATCGAGCAACAAAACATCGGGCAGTTCTTTTCGCAGACGATCCATCGCTGTCGTGGAATCACTCACTGCGACAAAATTCTTGTAGCCTTCGGCACCCAGGTGAATCTCCAACACATCCATGTTGAGAGGTTCATCGTCCACCATCATGATCTTGGCATCGTCAATCAATAGATTGGCGGAATCATGCGCATCATCGTATACAGGTTGCATCAACCACCGTACCTCTTCGTGTGGAGCATCATGCTGACCGTCTCATATTATTGGTGTCTTCCCACCCGGCAACAACTCTACGGGTATAAGACTTAATGACGTCGAAATCGGTGACGATATCGTCGGCACTTTCAGAGTGAGCACTCGCTTCTAAATCTGCAGCCAGATCGGTAAATCCATGGAAGCCGACGCTTCCGCCCGAACCCTTTAACCAATGTGCGATGGTGGATACAGTCAACCAATCCTTAACAGCTATGGCTTTTTCAAGCTCCTCACTTTGTTCGTGCAGACGATCGATAAAGCGTTCGACAAGTGGCTGGAACTTTGGATTTTGAGCCGCAAGAGTGCTAAAAACCGGCTCGTCTGTTGACGCATCATCTGAAATCGTTCGTGGTGACGCTAGTTCAGCGTTTTCAACTTCTAATGCCTCATCTGGCTCACCTGCTGTCAGTCGAGATGCCAGCTGTTCGATTTCATCCATCAAACTGCCAGCAAGGTCAGAATCAGCATTAACTGCAGCCTGCTCTAGAGCTTTCGCAGGTTCAAAGAGGCAGGTAAAACCAACCGTGCCGCCAGAACCTTTTAACCAGTGTGCTTTATCTTTGAGTGCACTCCAATCATTCTGATCAAGTAATTCATTCATGACGTCGAGTTCTTCATCGAGTTTCTCGATGAACTTTTCAACGATTTGCGAAAATTTGGGATTCCCTGCAGCTATTGCACTGTAGATAGGGGTGTTTACGTCAGAAGCACTGGTAGCATTAATGATAGCTGCAGAATTACTCGTAGATGTGGTAGCGCTCTGCTTGCCCGATCGTACCTTATCAACCGCTTTGCCATCTAAGAGCTGCGCAAGCAATCGAGTTAACCTACCGATATCAATTGGCTTGGTTTGATAATGAGAGAAGCCTGTCGCGATGATTTTCTCTTCATAGCCTTTCATGGCGTTAGCCGTTAAAGCAATAATGGGTCTAGTGATTCCGCCTTTACGCATGGCTGCAACTGAATCATATCCATCCATTACAGGCATTTGAATATCCATCAATATTACCGAATAGTCTTTGGCCATAGCCATATCAAGACCCACCCTACCGTTCTCAGCCAAGTCGACCGATAAGCCTAAATCTGCCAACAAGACACTAAGCAGCTCCCGGTTCTCCGGCGCATCATCAACCACGAGTACATCTGCCTTCGGAAATTCCCACTGAACGTCATCAGACTCATCCAGCGAATCAAACGAAGCAACAATGTCGGCCGCTGACAAAACAGGTACTGATGAAATATCACCCGTTGGAATCTGAATAACAAACGTACTGCCTTCGCCCGGGACACTTGATACGTTTATCGCACCGCCCAGTGCTTCAGCGAGTTTACGACTGATCGATAAACCAAGACCGGTTCCGCCGAAGCGACGAGTGATAGAAGAGTCTGCCTGTGTAAAGGCTTCAAAAATGGATGCCTGCTGCTTTTCATTCATGCCAATGCCAGTATCTTTCACGGCAATTAGCACGGACTGCTGATTGCTGTCATGACTGATGTCCAGCTTTACGCCACCCTTTTCAGTGAACTTAATAGCGTTGCCCACGAGGTTAGTCATGATTTGACGTAACCGCGACGGATCAGACAAGACGTGTTCAGGCATGTCAGTATTAATATTGAGTTCTAAAGCGATGTCCTTTTCATCTGCTTTAACTCGTAGCACCTTAACCACTTCATTGGCCAAAGGACCAATTGTGGTTGGAATGCTCTCGACATCCATAGCGCCACTTTCAACCTTGGAAAGATCCAGAACATCGTTGATCAACTCCAGAAGATGCTGTCCACTGCGTGAAATAGTGCTGAGATGTCGTTGACGATCTTCGACGCTCAAATGCATGCCGCGTTTAAGCACTTCCGTAAATCCGAGAATGGCCGTCATCGGAGTACGAATTTCATGACTCATATTGGACAGGAAAGCACTCTTGGCCACGTTGGCTTCTTCCGCCTCTTCCATGGACTGACGCAACAAGCGTTCTTTCTCTTCTAGCAGCGTAATGTCATCCATACTAATCAGGACACCACCTACACGCCCTTTAGCGCCCGTCACTGGAGAACAGTTAGCTAGAAACTTTCGGCTCTTACCTTCAGAGTCTGTAAACCCTACCATGCTGTTATGGATAGGCTCACCGCTATCAAAAACGGATTTCCAAGGTAATCCAGCAACGCCTTCTTCCTCTCCGATCCAACCTAGCGAGTCGGCATTAACTCCCATGAGTTTTTCGGCAGGCTGCCCATTAAGCGTGGCAAAGGCGGCATTCGCCAACACGATATGGCCCTTCTTATCAACCACGATCAATGCTTCGGCGATCGTATCCAAGGCACTTCGAACACGACCCGGCACAGCAGAGGACGGGTTCAGCTCTTTGAGCATTTTTCCGAGATAAAAATAGAAGGCCGGTAAACTCAGTAGTGAGACAAATAGCATAAGTCCGAACTCGGACTTTCTCCATCGATCAACCAGTCGTGGTCCGACATTTTCAACAAAGTGAAATTTCAGATCGCCCCATTCATATTGCCCACGATAAACAGGGATAGTGATGGTGGGTTGAATACTGGCATCTATCGGCTCACCGAAAACAGCTGTGTCCTGGTTACGCTTTCTAACCAGTTCAACCGATGCCAGGGACGGATTTCGCTGTACAACAAATTCAAGATTGTCCCGTACTCCCAGTAGTATGCCTCGGTCGAGTAATGTCGAGGTGGACGTTGCTAGGGATTCAGCCAGAGACACACGTCCCTGCGAGATAGCGCTTGCTCTATCGGGCACAAAACCCATGAACAAGGCCAGTAGGATGACGGACGTTACCAGCGAAGATAAACCAAACGCTATATGGAATCGGGGGGAAAATGTTGGTCGGGCCCTGTAAAGAGCCACTAGCTTAGCCCACATCAGGTGCACCGCCCTATTCGCTTTAACAACCTGGGCGTCTTTGCAATTAATTCGTTAAGTTCGCTACAAAGAAGTGCTGAAGGCGTATTTCGGCCTACAGAAACCTTCGCACGGCTGGTGCAAAAGTCCTTCTCTTCACATTGTAGAAACCTGGAAGTCACTGAAAAATAGTCGCTCGATTGCCTATTGCTAAAAACACGAGCCAAGGGCATTTGTACTAAAACCCCGCTCTTGCAATTCTAGAATCGGCATGAGGGATGTATTCTTCACCCGAATTTTGATCTAACTAACCGAATACCCAGCTTAGGCATGATGCAAGTAACACATTGCGCGAAAATTTGAGAACGTAAACACGATGCGCTTATCCTGAGAACTACGTATCGTGAGTCGTGATCCGATAGTCAGGAAGCGAAGAAATCGACCTGGCAACGTACGCCACTAGGAATCTTCATTTCAGGGTTGTCCAGCGTTAGGCGAACACCGTAAGTCGCACTCGCCGCATCGGCTACGGAATCTATACGACGCACCATGGCTTCTAGAACCTCATTCTCGAATCCAGGTACATCCAGAGAAATTTGGGCATTCATGCCCGTCTCAACTGTGCCCAGGTAATCAATGGGCACAATGACTTCAACATTCAGTGGATTCAGCTGAGCCACCTGATAGATAGGATCACTGTCAACGTATTCACCAGCTGATTTATAACGCTCGGTGATTGTTCCGCTAAACGGGCTACGAATCTCGCGACGATCCAATGCCGCTTGTGCTCTCTGCACTTCAAGCTCAGCTAACATTTTTGTTTCTCGTTCCTGATCCACTTGAAGTTGGGCGATTTTCGCCTCTGTTGACACTTGATCCATGACTTGTCGAGAAACACTGGCCGTTTGCAACATCTTTTCGTTTCTCGCTCGAGTGCGATTACCGAACTTCGCCGTTACCCGTCGTAAATCGACGGCTGTGGAGCTACCGGCTACTTGTTCTGCTATGGACAGTGTGACTCGCTCGACGCTACTCTCCAATCGCGCAACAACCGTTCCCTCATTAACGAAATCACTTCTGTCAAAGTAACTCTCAGCGATCAGACCGGGAACAGCTGAACCTAGCTCGATCATAGCGCTGGGCTCGATAACACAGTCCATGTCTGACAAGACCTCCAATGAGGCTTGCGATGTGGTGTTCAGGAGTCCGACCAACAGACTGCCCAAAATCACTGAGCAACAGGTACCCTGGACAAATCTAGAGCCAGAACTTTTGAACACTGCATCCGTATACTCAGATACTGTGGAGAATGAGGAAGAAGACATTATTTAATCCGTGTTTTCATTAACGACAAACTACAAACGAAAAACTACAAAGCCAGTTGATCTATCAGTACGCGACGTAACGCTCTCCATGAGCGCTGTCCAATCGATTCAGAGTGGTGCTCTAACGTAATAAAAGCTCTTCCACCGATACCGACAGCCGACGTGTCTTCGGGTAAATCAAACTCAAGATGAAAAACCGGATCAACGGTTTCCCATTTCTTGTTTTCTAACGAAGCAACGGGTATGCCGCCGTAACCCCTTCCAGCTAATGCCTGACTGGGTAACTCACGGTTAGCTGCAGGTGTTTGTTGACTTAACACACCAACAATGGAATCTCCAAAGCGTTCAGCTAGGCGAATATTGACTGATTTAACCCCGTTTTCGACCCTGGCAATATCGCGTTGCTGAACAACTGCTTTCACGCGTAAGTCTTTAGGATCAACAACATGGCCCAATGCAGAGCCCGCTTTGATGAACTCACCGACACGCGACACGTCTGAATTCAGACTGACGACACCCGGTGCAGATGCACGGACAATGAGGTCCGATAAATTTTGTGTTAGCTGCGTTAGATTTTCACGTGTCGCAATCATGTCCTGCCTTAGCGCAGGTGCGGAAACCGGATCATTGATGAGCGCTGCTCGGTACTGAAGCGTCAGCACATCCAGCTCACTCTTTAACACGGCTTCTTCGGTTGCTAGAAAAGGATCATTCACTCTGAGAATAGCCTGACCAGCTTCTACAAATTCACCTGGTTCAACGAACACCTCAGCAAGCTCACCAGTTTGAGGTGCAAATAGCTGGGCTTGATTAGGCACATCGATAACGCCTTCTGCCCGAGTATTGGTAGGCACAGGCACAAAAAATACTAAGGTCGAAACCACGCCCACAACCGCGAATGTAGAAAGCACTGCACGAGAGCGATTAGGATTTAGCTCTTCTGCGGAAAGCAGATAACGCAATGCATTAGTGCATGGCTTTAACGCAAGCTGATAAAGTGCATAGATGGCCAACATACCCCCTAACAATGGATATCGAGTCGCCAGATAGAGTGCGATACTCAAGGTGATGACCCAACGATAGGCACCGGCAGACAAGCCGTAAGAGATTAACCAACGTCGCTCGCCCTTGCCCGTTGCAGGCGACCGGAGTGCTGGAACGCCAAACAGATAACGACGGCATAAGTATTTTAAATAACGGGTTGAGCGTGGCGCAAGATTTGGAATATCCAATGCATCTTGCAAAATCTGATAGCCATCGAATTTCAAAAGCGGGTTGGCATTAAGAACAAGAGTGCTGACCGACCCTGTTAACGCCGCGGCAAAGCCCAGGTTAGCCAGAAAACCCGGCTCAACGTTTAGCCAGACGAAAAAACCAATAGCCGCAATCAATCCTTCCGCGAACATCCCAGATGCACTGACCAGCATTCGCTGTCGTCGACTTTCAAATCGCCAGATATCGGTGGCATCTACATAGGGCACTGGCATCAATACAAGCACGGTGATACCCGCTTCATGGATAGACCCACCCAACCTTTTTATGGTGAATGCGTGAGCAAGTTCATGCGCACCCTTTAACAGTGGATACACAATGAGTAAGAACCACCACTGTTGTGGCGTATTAGCAAACGTGGCTACTTGTTTAAAAATATCGGAGTAATTGAGGCACGCCATGACAAACGAGACCATCAGGAATGCTGCAACCAAGACAAGCATCCATCGGGATAACAGTGGCTTCAATCTAGCGCACCATCTATCCAACCAATCATTAGGATCCATCAAAGGAATACGAATGGCCAGTGGGTTCTGCCAACCGGGTTTTTTCTGGTTTTGTAGTTCTGAGAAGCGATGCTGAATACGATAATTCGCGTTTTCATCGCCCAGTCCAATCATGCCTAACTGCGATAGAGCAACAAGACTAGATGCGACGGCTTCCTTCTCTTCCTGATCCGCATCCTGAGTCAATGACGCCACGATTGAAGTCACCGAGGACTGTCCGTCCAGTGCCAAAACGACTTGACGGGCTAATGCGTTAACACGTGCATGCTGCCCCGTCACATCATTATGAATAAACAACCAGGACTCGCCGCGAACTATCTGCTCGAGAAACTCCACTCCGGGTAGACGCGTAGGCATTAAGTCGCCTACAGCCTCCCACTGACTCATCTGAGTATTCATGTTATCGGATTAAACCCAGGCGCCATGCGACAACCTTTAGTTTTTCCCGAAGCCCGCGCGTGTATACCCAGGCCAGCGAGTGTTTACCTGCATGAATCTTCGCAACACCTTCCATTCCCGGCAACAATGCGTCGGAATGTTCAGTCAATCGCGCTGGTACTCTAAATACGTTGGCGTCGGCAGTCGTTGTGGCAACCGGCAGCACTGAATCCATATTGGCGTGCCACGTTTGATTGGGTAAGGCAGACATCCGAACATCAGTACGCTGCCCCGGTTTTACCAATCCAACATCCTGCTCTTTGATATCCAGTACTAATCGATATTCATTCGATGCAGCTATCGTGAACAGCGTGGAACCTTGTGTCACCGATGAGCCAAGCAGTTGGCTAAAATCTCCACTGAGCACAACACCGTCAAACGGTGCTCTCAGTTCGGCGCGTTGCAATTGGCGCTCAACCAATGCTTGCTCAGCATCGATACGTGCTGTATCGGCCCTCAGACGCCCAAGCGACACTCGATCACGCGTAGCCAAAGCTAAATCTACCGCCTGTTCATTCTTAATCTTTTCAGTTCGCCATTTGTTGACAGTCAGACTTAAATCCTGAGTATCCAATGTGGCTAAGAGCTGGCCTTTTTTAACCGTCTCTCCTGCTCTGGCATGTGACGTAGCCACAAAGCCATTCTGTGGCGCGATCAACACCTGTACATCTTTCGCTTCAATTGATGCACTCGCGGTAAAGCGATGCTCAATCGGAATTAATAAACTAAACGCCAGCGCGCCCACGGCAAAGGTAAGACCCGGACGTTTAATACCTTTCTCAACAAAATACTGATGATTCAGTCTTCGTTTTACATATTGTTTGATGCGGAGCCTGTTACTTCTCGACTCATCCATTCGGCGTGTTAGCAGATCCAGCGAAGGCGCTAATAATGTGTCTATCGCTTTTTGTTGAACATCTGTAAACGGCTGCCCTCTGGGCCGTTCCAACAATATAACGACGTGTGATTGCAGAGATTTTTTCCCGATTAAAGACGCTCTATTGGTATTGGACGCGTCCGGATAGACAACGCTCAACGATGGGTTTTCACCCTGTTCACTGAACAAACGAGCACTGGCAGGAAATCTTGCCCGGTGAGTATCCATATTCTCTGAAGAGTAACGGCTCAAATTTTCACCGATAAAACGCTCTTGAAGTGCAGCCTTTAATTGCGATGGAAGTACCTTTCGAGTATCAATTTGCGCCTGATCGGACATCGCCTTTATGGTTAATGACGATAAGCGCTTATCGGTATCCAAGGTGGCTAAGGTGACGCGCGCACATCCACACAGACGTTTAACGGTGTTAACAATGGACATGGCCATTGCGTCAGGTGTGGAATACTGAAATGACGCTTGCAACACGGCCGAAGGCAAGGATTCCAGATTCTCTTCTGGGGAACTCTCCTTAGCTGCTGGTTGAATAAAGAGGTCCAGCTTTTCTCCAGCCCAACGTGCCAGTCGAAACATGCCTCCTTGTTGATCTTTGGTTTGTGATGCTCCTTTAATTAAAAGAACGTGATTACACTCCTTATTTAGTGGCAAGGCTGTTAGCGTGATGACGGTGGACGATTCTCCATCAGCCTCTTCTGAAGCTCTCGCTAGTTTTATTGCCAGCGGCTTTCCGCTTTGGCGCGCTTTTCGGGCCAACGCCAGGGCTTCTTTCGGTGCCGGTTCCTGTGCTGGATAACCTTCCTTGTGAAGTGGCGCGTCAGCGTCAGATTCGAACTCATAGAGTCCAAGCCATTGGCGATCTGTCAGTAGCTCTGATAGCCACGCTAACCAATCGGATGCGCTCTCACGAGATTGTGCGGATGAGTCCGCTGTCGACCGATTTAAAACTTCTGAATTCATGGGTAAATCCGCATTAAGGTACCGTCGTACCGTAATTTGCAACTTACAGGCCACAGCTTAAGTCCTTGCACGGCATAGACGTGCCCAAGAATCGTCCACGCGGCTACAATAGAAGGACATTATTGAGAGAGCGGCTATGAATTCTTCACCCAAGTCATCACATGCAGCGACACCGGAAGCGGCCCGGGCAAAACCTGCACAAGCCATCTGGGAAGACATTGCCCTACTAGATCAGCAGTTATCTGAAGAAGAGCGCCTTATTCGGGACACAGCCAGAGACTATTGCCAGAGCAAATTACTCAGCCGGATCATTGAGGCGAATCGCCATGAAAAATTCGATCGTGAAATCATGACCGAATTTGGTGAGCTGGGGTTACTCGGAATGACCTTACCGGAGAAATACGGATGCGCAGAGGCATCTTATGTTAGCTACGGACTTGTCGCCAGAGAGGTCGAAGGCATAGATTCAGGTTATCGATCTGCTATGTCTGTCCAGTCCTCATTGGTCATGCACCCCATATTCGCCTACGGATCAGAAGAACAACGTCAGCACTATCTTCCAAAGCTAGCCTCCGGCGAATGGGTCGGTTGCTTCGGTCTGACAGAACCCGATCACGGGTCAGACCCTTCCAGCATGGTGACTCGCGCAACCAAAGTGGACGGAGGTTACTCGCTGAGCGGAGCGAAGAACTGGATAACCAACTCACCCATTGCTGATGTCTGTGTCGTTTGGGCAAAATCGGACGCGCATGATGGCAAGATAAAAGGTTTCATTGTTGACAGAGGTAACCCCGGACTAAGCACCCCGAAGATTGAAGGCAAATTTTCTCTTCGAGCGTCGGTCACCGGCATGATTCAGTTACAAGATGCCTTTGTCAGTGAGGATAAACTCCTGCCTAACGCGTCCGGGCTGGCTGGCCCTTTTGGTTGTCTGAATAGAGCCCGATACGGCATCAGCTGGGGAGCAATCGGCGCTGCAGAAAGCTGCTGGCATCAAGCACGCAATTACACCCTCGAGCGCCACCAGTTCGGTAAACCACTAGCGGCAAACCAACTTATTCAAAAAAAGTTGGCTGATATGCAAACCGAAATCACTCTGGGTTTACAAGGCTCGCTGAGGCTGGGTCGACTAATGGATGAAGGCAACGCCTCATCAGAATTAATATCCCTGATGAAACGCAACAATGCCGGTAAGTCTTTAGATATCGCTAGACAAGCCCGGGATATGCTGGGTGGCAACGGTGTTTCCGATGAATACCATGTCATACGACATGTTATGAATTTAGAAGCCGTTAACACATACGAAGGGACTCATGATGTTCATGCCCTTATTCTGGGTCGTTGCCAAACAGGATTACAAGCATTCACGTGAAGGCAGCAAGCGACTCATCTCAAGAACTTCTTGAAGCACTGATCGATGTAGTGGGTCCGGCCCATGTGTTAACCGGTGAGGATGTTTCTGCGCGAGCGACGCACTTCTGGGACAGCACGCCGCTGACAGCGAAAGCAATCGTAAGACCAGCGAATACAGAAGAGACGTCCAAAGTATTGTCTCTTTGTTCAGCTGCAAAACAAGCGGTGGTTACACACGGTGGTTTAACAGGACTCGTTGAGGGCAACATCACCACGACAGATGACATTGTGCTATCGCTTGAGCGACAAAACGCCATAGAGGATCTGGACGAGAAAGGTAAAACGATGACCGTACAGGCAGGTACGGTGCTGCAATCTATACAAGAGAAGGCAGATGCGGCGAACCTACAGTTTGGGCTTGACCTAGGTGCACGCGGATCCTGCACCATTGGTGGAAACATTTCGACCAATGCGGGAGGACTGTCAGTTCTTCGTTATGGTATGACACGCGAGCAAATTCTAGGTCTGGAAGTGGTTCTATCCGACGGCACTGTTTTATCCTCGATGAATCAGATGATGAAGAACAATGCCGGCTACGATCTGAAGCAAATGTTCATCGGTAGCGAGGGCACATTGGGTGTGGTTACCCGAGCGGTGCTTCGTCTCCGGCCTTCAACACCGTATATAGAAACCGCATTGCTTGCATTCGCATCGTTCGATCAAGTCACAGATCTTTTAGGCCAGCTAAGCCGATCATTAAATGGCAACCTCGATGCGTTTGAAGTTATCTGGCAACCTTTCTACCAATTGAATACCAATGCCTCAATAGAAGGTACCAGCGCTGCCCCGCTGCCTGCCAGTTATCCGGTGTATGCCATTGTTGAAATTGGTAGCAATAGCCAACAAGAAAGCAGCGATCTATTTCAAGCGGTGCTTGAACAAGCTATGCAAGAGGGCCTTATTCAGGATGCTGTCATTGCCCAATCAGAAAAAGAGCGCGCTAACATCTGGCATATCAGAGAACATATCGATATCGCTTTGGAGCACGATCCCGTATACGTGTATGACATCAGTTTACGCATCGCGGATATGAATGCCTATGTCGACAACATCACTGCCGAATTAGAACAACGATGGCCCGGCGTTATTATTTATGTTTACGGTCACCTGGCAGACGGCAATCTTCATGTACTGGTTGCACCACCCACAGAACAAGCACTTGATGACCATCAAAAAGTGGAGTGGCAAGCGTTTAGTCATCGCGTTGTCTACGAACCCTTGCAGGCAATTGGTGGCTCAGTATCGGCAGAGCATGGTATTGGCATCAGTAAGAAAGCCTACCTGCACTACTCCAGAACTCCGCAGGAAATTCTTGTCATGCAACGGTTAAAAGAGGCGCTTGATCCTGAGGGTATTCTTAATCCGGGTAAAATATTTTAATGTTTGCTCATAAAGCGTTGGTCTAGTGTTTTCGGTTGCCTCATTAGTTATCCCCTCGTTCGGCCTTATTTTTCTAGGCTACATCGCGGGGCGTTTACGGCCCATGCCTATCGAAGGACTGGCGTGGTTAAATTTTTTCATTGTTTATGTCTCCTTACCTGCGCTGATATTTAATCTGCTTCGGGTGACACCGGTCTCTGAATTCGCAAACACACGCTTTCTCGTCAGCACAACGTTGAGTACAGCGGTGATATTCGCATTGTGTTTTGCCATCGCACGATTACTGAGACGGGCCGACATACGTAGTGCCACCATCCAGGGTTTTGCCGGTGCATACGGCAATATCGGCTATATGGGTCCACCCTTAGCTATTGCTGCGTTCGGACCTCAAGCCGGTGTACCGGTTGCACTGGTTTTTTGTCTCGATAACGCAATGCATTTCATTCTTGCGCCAACGTTAATGGCGATAGGCGACAAAAAGCCACAGAACGTATTGGCCATCATTGGCGGCATCATAAAAAAAATTGCGACACACCCGTTTATTCTGGCCACCATCGCCGGCATGATCGCCGCATGGTACCGTCCAGTTCTACCGCAATCAATCGATCAGTTGTTGGAAACACTCTCTGGCGCTGCGGCACCTTGTGCACTGTTTGCAATGGGTGTGACTGCCGCACTACGGCCCTTAAAAAGTGTGCCTTTGGAGTTAGGTTATCTCGTTCCAATAAAGCTACTGATTCATCCCATTCTCGTCTATGTGATGGTCAGCTCGATACCCAACATTAGTGACGTCTGGGTCTACTCCGCTGTACTCCTTGCAGCTCTTCCGTCCGCCACAAACGTATTCGTTATTGCTCAGCAATACAACGTCTGGGAAGAACGAGCGTCAAGTGCGATAGTGATATCGACATTCTTTTCTTTAGGGACGGTAACAGTGTATTTATATCTGGCCACTAATCAGCTGATATAAAAATCTTTGTCGCTCTCTTAGCGATTGCACAGCTTAAATATCCCTATACAGCCATTCTCTGATCTAGCTGCTTTGACACTCTAAAAAGGGTCAGCATTGTCACTAGACAATAAATAGCCATGACCTTCAGCTGAAATTCAAATCCAATCCCCTGATCGATAAGCCAGCCAGTAACACCGGGGCCTAATGCAGAGGCGAACACCATCGCAGCGGATACGACCGCTCGAATAGCACCCAAATGTCGCGTTCCATAAACCTCTGGCCATACCGCCCCGAATACGGCTTGCGAGACTCCGTAGGAGCTACCCAGTAAAAACATGAAAACTGCCATCACGCTGGCCTCTTCAGCCACACCTAATAATAAACATCCAATGGCCAGCGGAAACAGAAAATACGGCAGCATTCGCCGGGCGGTGAACCGATCGATAAGCTGACCGGTTATCAGACCCAAAATCACGGAGGTGATTGCCATGACAGCGAATGAACCGGCAACAACGCTATTCGACCAATTTTTTATTTCCCCGAGATGAACCTGGTGGAAAAAAACTGAAGTACCGATAAACGAGGGTGCCAACACCCCGGTACAAACGGCCCAAAACGGCGCATCTCTCAAAGCCTCGGCGCGAGTCCATTGCCGGCCATGTTCAGAAATATCCAGATCTTTTCGCGATGGTTGGCGAGGTGTGCAAAGTAACGCGTAGGACAGAGGCAAAGCCACGACAACGAGCAAAACCGCGGCTAATATCCACGCCGACTGCCAATCTGAACCAGCCAGTACCGCGACAAGTACTAATGGCAGGATTCCCTCACCCAACTGATGACCCGTGGTGGTAATGGACACCGCACGTCCGCGCTCAGCAACAAACCATTTCCCCATTGCAACCATCGCGGTATGGGTCATCATTCCTTGCCCGAATAGTCTCAGGCAATAAATACTGAGTAATAAAATGGCGATGGAGCCGGCAAAAGCCATCATCAGGGCGGCTGTTGCCAGAAGAATCAACAGGACGCAGGCCACCTTGTGGATGGAGGCGGTATCCAGCACGCGACCAATCCGCACAAGCGTCACGGCACTGCCGAGCGTCGCGATCATGTAAATGAGCCCAAAACCACCGTGGGAGAGATTAAAATCCTCTCGGATAGCCCCGGCAAAACTGGCGATAAAGAACGTCTGCCCCACACTGGAGCAAAATGTCAGCAAAACACCACCGGCCAGCCAGCGTGCATTACTACGCAAAAAGCTGCCAAAACTCAGTAATTGGTCACGCATTAATGCGAGTGTATTTCATGGGGGGCTGAATGCTGAGCGAAAAAGCAGTATACTTATGAGTTGTGTCGGACCGGAATCGTGTTCGTCGCACCTAAATTACGAAATATGCTCGGATTGTGGAGCCAACGAAACCATCAGATTGATCGATGATAATACCTTTTCAGGCATTTAATTCTATTATTTGTCGTTGAGAACCCACCCCAGCCAACCATCTAAGCCGATAACCGCGACACAGCTTGTCCGGCTATCTACAGTATTCGCTCAAGAGATTATTACGTGAGTCAAACCGACACCGATCAGCAACTGAGAATTTGGAAAGACCTGGCCATCAGCAAACAAGTGCTGATGAACGAAGCCGCTTTAGCACTGAAATTAAAAGACGATTTTACTGCTGAAGATTTACGAAGTGCCCTCGATGTGGCATTGAAACGCGCCAACGATGCCGACGCCAATATGGCAGATACCCGAAACCGGGCTTCTGAAGAAATTGGTGCTATGCAGGCCGAGGTGAAGAAAACCCTCAAATCCAAGACGGAAGCAGAAGCTCAACGCGACGCTGCTATCGGCGAGAAAGAAGCCGCCGAACAAGCACTTGGTGTAGGCAGAAAAGACAACGCTGACGCTCTAAAGAAAGCCAAGCGACAGGTAGAAGATAAGCAGAAAGAGCTTAAAGCCATAAACGTTGCTTTGGCTGATACACCTGACAACATCATCAAAAAGCTCAAGACCCTCAAAAAACAGAAGGTCGACGAAGCCAACGCTCGCAAAACGGCCGAAGATGCGAATCGAAAGCTGAAAAAAGAAAGCAAGCAGCAAAAAGAAGAACTGGAAAACCTCGGTTCTTTAAAAGAGCAAGCCGCTAGCCTTTTAGCTGCCTATCGCGAATTACGTACTTGGGCTGACGAGATGGAAGCCAAGAACGCTGACGGCGAAGCAGCTCCGAAAGTTGACGCTAAATTGCTTTCAGATATCGAAACAACGACTGCAGGCGCAGACGAAGCCGAAGAAACGCGAGAAGCAGCAACTGCTTAAGCTCGCTTGAGGTCGCCGAGACTCCCGAATCTGGGTTCTACGTCTCGGCGACTTGTTCCACCCCTTATTGTTCTGAATAAATATCAGTCATAGGCTGCAGGCCTCGGTATCATAGCCATCTCGATGGAATCTACCGAGTCTTAACGCATATGCTCAACGATAACACCGCACAGAACTCGTCATCCCCTTCTCGGATGAGCTCGCAAAATTCTGAAGAACAAGATAGACACGATCTTTCACTCGCGTTTCAGCTCGCTGAGCGATTTGGATTTCACGAAGGCATTTGCAACCATTTCTCTGTGCAACTGGATGGGCCAGACGAACGGTACTTGATCAATCCCTATGGTGTGCATTGGTCGCAAATGCAACCAGACGATCTACTCCTTGTCGACGGCAGCGGAACTGTTCTCGCAGGCACAGGCGAAGTCGAAGACTCGGCGCTTTTTATTCATGTCGCAGCGCACCGCGCCAATCCAAGACACAAAGCGGTACTTCATACCCATATGCCGTATGCAACTACCCTCACCATGCTAGAGGGCGATGCATCAAAACTTCCAATGACACACCAAACAGCAACTCGCTATCACGGCCGTATCGCCTACGAGCCTAACTTTGGTGGGTTAGCACATGATGCCGACGAAGGCGCTCGTATCTCCAAACAATCTGCCGGGGCCAGCAATATTGATATCCTGTTTCTTGCCCATCACGGTGTCGTCGTTAACGGCACAACAGTAGCGGCTGCATTCGACGATTTGTACTACCTTGAGCGTTCTTGTAGACAACACGTATTGGCATTGCAGACCGGCGCACCTTTAAAGGTATTACCTGAGAGCGTAGTGGTGAAAACGGCAGAACAATTTCAACGCGATGCTGAGTACTTTGCTGACAAACACTTTAAAGCCCTGGTAAACGTGTTGAAAGCTAATCCTAATCATCAGTTCATCCTCTAGTCAGTCGACCAAGTAGATTCCCGTGATTTCCAGCCAACGCGCATGGACTCCTCACTACGCCGGTGACCGATGTGTGGTGTTGGAGTTTGGACAAGCCATCGAACGACATCTTGTCGATCAAGTGGTTGAAATGAACGCCCGGATAAGCGCTGCCCGACTAGAAGGCAATCTTCACGGCATAGAAGAATGTGTGACCACTTTTCGTTCATTGGCGGTCATCTATGATCCGCTCGTCGTGCATCCAGATGATCTGCTGGATCAACTGGCCCAGCTCGGAGAGCAAGAAGATACCAGCAATACATCGCCCGCAAAAACGCTGCTATTGCCCGTTCACTATGGGAGTGACTCCGGACCAGACTTAGCCGATGTAGCAACGATGACAGAGTTGGATACGAAGGCGGTTATCGACCTTCATCAGTCCACCGAATTTTCGGTTTACATGTTGGGATTTTTGCCGGGCTTTGCGTTTTTAGGCGACACACCGTCAGCCTTACATTTACCGAGACGATCAGAGCCTCGCGTTAGAGTACCTGCAGGCAGTGTTGCCATTGCGATGCAACTGACCGGTATCTATCCGTGGGACAGTCCCGGAGGCTGGCATATTATCGGTCGTTGCCCTGTGCCCTTATTCGACGGTAAGCAAGACCCACCTACCCTTTTCACAGCGGGAGATACCATCAAGTTTCGCGCGATCGATAGCGATGAATATGATGCGATCAAAGCGCAGAGTGACAGTGGCAATTTCAATCGCGATTCTGTGTTGTTGGAACAGCCGTGATGTCTATGTCTATCACCGTTGAAAAACCTGGACTCCTCAGCACCCTTCAAGATAAAGGAAGGCGTGGACTACGTCACCTGGGAATTCCGTGGTCAGGTTGTATATCTCCAACTTGGCAAAAAATAGCCAACGCTCTGGTCGGCAACGAGCATGATCACAGTATTATCGAATGCTGGGAAGGCGGTCTTCAATTGGACGTCGGTGAACATGCTGTTCGTTTCGCAGTCTGCGCACACGAATCATTGAATATGCAGATTGTCGATGCGGAAGGACAATCACAAAAAATTCTTCCTTGGCAAAGCTATACCGCTTCTGCCGCCAGTACCATCACGTTAACCACCACTGGCGACTTTCGTCATGCAGTTATTGCCTTGTACGGTATCTGCGTACCCACACAGCTAGGCAGCAGTTCAACCTATGCGAAAGCCTCTCTGGGAGGATTAGATGGCGCCGCCCTAAAAAAAGGCGACGTGCTCACTATCAAACCTGCTCCATCGGGGCCAGAGTTGAAGTGTTCTACTTCTTTTTCTAACGTTTTTACGCAAACAGAAGTGCGCCTGATACTCGGACCTCAACAAGATAATTTCTCGCCAAAGGGTATCCAAAACCTATTGAATGCTGAGTACGAACTGGGAACCGATGCTGACAGAATGGGAGTTCGCTTAAAAGGCCCTAACGTTGAGCACAAAGACGAAGCGTCGAAAGATATCGTGTCGGATGCCATTGTACCGGGCTCCATTCAAGTACCTGGTTCTGGGCAACCTATTGTCTTGTTATCCGATGCCCACACCGCCGGAGGATACGCCAAGGTTGCGACCGTTTTGTCTATTGATCTACCGCTGCTCGGGTTGCATCGAGCGGGCACTCAGCTCAAGTTCCGCTCTTTGTCTATTGACGAGGCGATTGATGCTGTTCGAACTGATCACGCAAGTGTCCAGAAAGCGCTGAAGAATCTTCAGCCCGTCGTACGACAATCCTTAAGTAGTGAAACTTTACTCAATTTGAATTTAATTGATGGGGTAACCGACGGTCACCCGAATGAGTTTAAACATCGTGGAATGTAATCAACATGCTTCTAAACCTTAACGCAGATCTTGGCGAATCATTCGGCCCCTGGTCAATGGGCGACGACGAGAGACTACTGCAAATAGTCAATTCGGCCAACGTAGCCTGTGGCTTTCACGCCGGCGACCCGTTGGTCATGGCTAACACTATCGAAACAGCCAAAAACGCCAATGTCAGCATAGGTGCCCATCCAGGTTTTCCAGACTTACAAGGTTTCGGTCGACGTCCCATGACGATTCCTAATGATGAGCTGACGGCCATGTTGCAATATCAACTGGCAGCCTTGGATGGCATGAGCCGGATGCGCGGCTTACCCATCACCCATGTGAAAGCGCACGGGGCATTGAATAACCTGGCCTGTGAAGATCGGAATCTTGCCGATATCATCGTTAACGCAACCAAATCCTACAACTCAGATTTAATTTTCCTGGCACCGGTATTATCAGAACTCTCGGCAGCAGCGACAGAGGCCTCTCTGACTGTGGCGCTGGAGGTGTTTGCCGATCGTCGCTACGCGGAAAACGGTTCTCTGGTGTCTAGAAGACAACCCAATGCTGTGATCGATACGTCTGAAGCGTGCATTGAACATGTGCTCGCTATGATTTCCGCTGAGGGCATCGTGACTGAATCCGGCAACATTCTGAAGACCGATTTTCACAGTATTTGCCTGCATGGAGATAACGCCCATGCCGTCGATACGGCGCTTCTGATTAAACAGGCAATGCTCGAGCACGGGCACGAACTCAAATCATTACCTGAAATAATGATTCACAGTTGACGTCTGCATATGATTGCACATTCGTAAATTCATGGTCTATCTTCTAAGAGTGAGTATCAACGAATTTTGAGAACAAGGAGATGTCCTCAAAACCATTGAGCTTGGAAATTAACGACTTTTCAGGATTACCATGAACATTCAACGCAATTTGTTAATCGGTCTAACCGCGTCACTAATGACGTTGTTGTCCGCCTGTGGAGACAGTTCCACTGATCAAGCTGCAAACGCCAAGACATCTGATGGCGTTGATCCCAAAGATGCTGTCATCGGTGTGACTCGCCTCAACAGCACATCTGAGACGACGAATTATACTGCAGTGGATGGCGCGACTGTCATTCCTTACCCGCTCTACCCTAACGGTATCAAGTATCGCGTCGGCGGAGAAAACGGTCTAAAGATTGTTTTGTTCGAAACAACGGACACGTTTGAAGAAGTGGACGAGTTTTACCGTTCGATGGCAGCTGACTCTTACGAGATGCCTCGATTGATGGCTATGAGTGACTACGTCAGATACAGCATCAGCGAAACAGATGTTGACCCATGGGCTACAGCGAAGCCCGGCATCGTTATTCATAAATTTAACGATGACTCAGAACGGGACGCCGTTGGCGCAGATCGCTCCGCCAGGACAAACATTATTTTAAGTTTCTAGAAAAAGAGAGGTTTCTGCCGGTCGCCCTTGTGATTACCTAGGGTACCGGTCTTGTAAGAAACCTTTTCTAATGCCGTTTATGCAGATTCTGCGCTGCAGTAGATCTTGCTGCAGCAGGCATTTGCTTTGAGCGCGGGTTAGATAGGATACCCGGAAGCGCTTAAATTTCTACAACGATATCCGCTTGTGTACCGAAGTTACTAGGTTTAGCAGGTACTTCAGGCGTTAGCGTAATTTCGCCTACACCCGGGTTCTTGCTCTCGGTAATTTCTGCGGACATCAACGCACCCATAGACATACCAATGGCAGCGGTGACCTTTCGCAGAAGAGCGATAGACATATTGCCCTGACCCGATTCGAGTTGAGCAAGATATCGTTCTGATACACCAGAGACCTCTGCAAGTCGCTTCCGAGACATGCCTTTTTCAGCACGTTGTTTTCGGACTCGCTGCCCAACCACAGAAAGGAATTCGTCTGTAGTCAGACTATCCAATACGGGTTCTGTTGTTTGAGTCGGTTCCTGAGTGATCATAAAAGTAGTCGCTCCAAAAATTTGAACATCGGACATCAAGAACTGGTCCGAATTCAAAAATATATCACGTCAAAGGACCGTCGGCGTAAAGTCTTGCCAACATTTTACACTTAACGACATTCATGTAACGAGACTTGCAGTCTCACTATCAGCAAAGCTGCAATTTATCCCGACGTTATTCGGCATAGCGCTGCAGTTTATCCCGACGTTAGCCTGTTCGATATTGCATTTAAGCGCGACAACGCCCTCTAAAAAATACGCTCCGGGCTGTTGCGAGGAACGGGCTGAGGGGCCCAAAATATCTCTCAATCGTTCAGAGCTTGCTTAGCCTTCTCTAATTTTTGCTGGAATTGATCGTCTAAGTTCTCGGGCACTATCGGCTGAGACGCAGCCCTACGCTGCCTCACCACCATCGTCAAGACACTAAACAAAGCGATCAATAATAGAGCAAAAGGTGCCACCCACAGAATGGCGGTCTTGGCAGAGAACGGAGGGCGATAAAGGACAAAGTCGCCATATCGTGTCACCAGATATTTGTCTATCTGGGCCTTGTCGTTTCCTGCCAGAATTTGCTCTCTGATTTCCCGTCTGAGGTCACCCGCCAGGCTGGCGTTGGAATCTGCCAAGTTCTGGTTCTGACACTTCAGACAGCGATACTCTTTGAGTAATCGATGATATAGCCGGCTTTGGGACGGGGTATCAAAGCTGACGATAGTTTCAGCGGCGCTCAGCAGAAAGGGCATCATGCACAAGCACACAAGTAACAATCTCAATCTGACCATTTAGCTCTTTCCAGCGATCAACTCATCAATGATGGGAATCAGACTCTCAGTTAGAGCAGTCCTATCAACAGGACCGACGTGCTTGTAACGAACCCGTCCCTCGCTATCAATGATAAACGTTTCAGGAACCCCGTAAACACCCCAATCCAGGCCGACATCCCCCTGCTCGTCGTTGAGCAAGTGGGCAAAAGGATCTCCCAAGCGAGCCAACCATCGCTGTGCGTCTTCGGGGATGTCCTTGTAGTTCAGGCCAACGACTGGTACATCTCTCTGCGCAGCAAGGCTGACGAGGTAAGGATGCTCCTGAATACAGGGGCCGCACCAGCTGGCCCACACATTAAGTACCCAGACCTGGCCTTCCATGTCCTTACTCAGAAAATCACCTTCATCAGCACCGCCTACCGTTCGAGGTAGTCGGGCCACAGCAAATTCAGGTGCTGGCTTATCGATTAAGGGTGAAGGCAACTCAGAGGGATCTAGCGTAAGACCTTTACCCAGAAACGCAGCCAAGCCCACAAAGAGCGCAAACGGCAGCAGCTTTAGCACTAGGTTCATGACTGGGAAGGGCCTTGAGCAACCGTCGACCGAGACAATCCAGCAGTGGCGGTATCAAGCGAATCCTGACCTTTCGATGTAGAAGACTCAGTGGACTTGGCAACAGCCGCCTTTCGGGCAGAGACCTGTCTGTAGCGTCGATCCATAGCCGCCAGCAAACCACCCAGGGCCATGAAAATGGTACCCAACCAGATCCAACGGATAAACGGTTTGGTCTGAATACGAATACTCCACGCTCGGCCATTTTCTAAAGGCTCACCGAGAGCAACGAAAAGATCACGAGCCAAAGACGCATCAATTCCCGCCTCTGTCATCGTGTCGCGTCTGACATCGTAAAATCGTTTTTGTGCGCTGATGGTCCCGACGTCTTTACCTTCATGCTCTACATCAAACACACCTTCAATGGCATTGTAGTTATCGCCACGCACCTCATCTAGCGAGCTAAAGCGGAAGGTATAGCCACCTACCGTATGGATATCGTTAACCTCCATTCGAACCGTCTGTTCTTCGGTATAGATTGACGTTAGCGCAACACCCACCGTGAAAACAGCCATACCCATGTGCGCAATACTCATACCCCAGAATGCTGCGGGAGTATGCAGTACCGCGTAGAGCCGTTTTCTTTTATTGCGAAGACGGTGAACGATGCCAAATATCGTCGAAGCGGTTATCCACACAGCCAGTGCCAGTGCCGCCACAGCACTCATACGAAAATCCGGCAACCACATGCCAAGCACGACAGCTGCAACGATGCTAGCAACAAAAAGCACAAGCAGAGAAAGTCCGCGTCCTTTCAGTTTATCGGTTTTCCAGTTAAGCACCGCACCCACGCCAATAATAAGGAGGATGGGCAACATCAAGGGCACGAATACCGCATTAAAGTACTGCTCACCCACTGACATTTTGCCGTAGCCCAACGCATCGACAAACAACGGATAGAGAGTGCCCAAAAGAACAGCTGCACAGGCAACGACCAAAAGCACGTTGTTTAATAACAGCGCAGTCTCCCGGGATACCAGGCTATACGTGGCTGTCGATGTGAGTCGGTGAGAACGAAACGCATAAAGCAGCAACGATCCACCCACGACAAATCCCAGGAACAGCAAGATATAAAGGCCCCTTGTCGGGTCAGCTGCAAAAGAATGAACAGACGTCAGGACGCCTGATCTCACCAGAAACGTACCTAGCAAGCTCAATGAGAAAGCTAGAACTGCCAGCAGCACTGTCCAGGCTTTGAACACACCGCGCTTTTCAGATGCTGCCAGAGAATGAATAAGAGCCGTACCGACCAGCCAAGGCATAAAGGAGGCATTCTCAACGGGATCCCAGAACCACCATCCGCCCCAGCCTAGTTCGTAATAAGCCCACCAGCTACCCAGGGAAATACCGATGGTCAGGAACATCCAAGCAATATTGGTCCAGGGACGCATCCAGCGCAACGTCGCTGCATCTAACTGACCGCCAATTAAAGCGGCAATCGCAAACGCAAACGCTACCGAAAAGCCGACATAGCCCAGATACAACATGGGCGGATGAATGGCCATACCCGGATCCTGCAGCAGAGGGTTGAGCGACGCACCATCCAAAGGCACGTTCAGGAGGCGTTCAAAGGGGTTGGAGGTCAGCAGAACAAAAAGTAAAAACCCGATGGAGACGATGCCAAGTACAGACAAGACTCGAGCTAACAGCACTTCAGGAAGCGCACGACTAAAAACCGCTACCGCACCGGTCCAGATTGCAGAGATAAAACACCAAAACAAAATGGAACCTTCATGCCCGCCCCAGACCCCCGATATACGATATACAAGAGGCAAGCTTGTATTACTGGTATTGGCCACATAGGCCACACTGAAGTCGTGACTGATAAATGCCCACGTCAAGCATGCGTAGGAAAGCGTTATAAAAAATGCCTGCGCATTTGCAGCAGGTCTGGCTAACGACATCCAGCCACTGTTACCGGTGAAACTTCCCACCATGGGAACCACCGCAAGCACCACAGCGGTACATAACGCAAGAATTAATGCAAAATGTCCTAGCTCTGGAATCATGGTTGCACCGTTTTACTGTCGTATGTGGCAGCGGTGCCTGGCATTTTGCCTGCACGTTCTAATGCTTCTGCGACTTCAGGCGGCATGTAGTTTTCATCGTGCTTTGCGAGAACTTCAGATGCTTTGAACTGGCCTGAGTCGTCCAGCGCACCCATGGCAACAATGCCTTGCCCTTCTCTGAAAAGATCAGGAAGAATGCCGGTGAACGACACCGGGATAGTCTTAGCATGATCCGTCAATTCAAACGTGACGGCTAAATCCTCACTACTACGGTTGACACTGCCATCCACGACCATGCCACCAACCCGGAACGACTGACCGGGATTAACCATTCCAGCGACAACATCGGATGGGGAATGGAACAGCATGATGTTCTGCCGAAAGGCGTTAACGCCAAATGCGACGGCGACACCCACCCCGCACAGCATCAAGCTGACGAGTAATAATCGTTGCTTTCGTTTAGGAGTCACGACGCTTCCTGTGTTGTTGTGCTCGTCGAAAAGCGTCTTTTCGCGAGCGTTTTAATTCTCTACCGGACCACACAACGATGCCAACAAGCAAAACGGTGGTGATTGCGTAGGAGCTCCATACATAGAAGGCGTAACCCCCCATTGACAGAAATTCCGTGAATTTAGACATCGTTTTTATCCGCGAGTTCTGCCACCCAGTTAGCCCGACTCTCACGTTGCAAAATGAGCGCCCTGGTACGGACCATCAGGTTATAAAAATAAAGGAGCTGGAAGGCCAAAACCATCAGGAGCAAAGGCCTCAACATGCTGATGTGCATGGAAGGTTTGTCAAACTTGCTGATTGTCGCTGGCTGATGGAGCGTGTTCCACCACTCCACCGAAAAATGGATTATCGGTATGTTAACTACACCCACCACAGCAAGAATGGCAGCTGCCTTGGCTGAACTATTGGGCGACTCCAGTGCGCCTCTGAGAGCAAGATAACCCAGATACAAAAACAGCAATACCAGCTCGGACGTTAATCGTGCGTCCCAGATCCACCAAGTACCCCACATAGGCTTACCCCAGAATGATCCTGTGATAAGCGCTATGGCAGTAAACGCAGCCCCTATGGGGGCCGATGCCAGCGCAACCGTGTCAGCAATCTTTAAACGCCAAATAAGGAAGATGGCGCTGGATACGGCCATGACGACATAAACAAACATCGACATCCAGGCTGCCGGCACATGAATGAAGATAATACGGTAGCTATCGCCTTGCTCGTAATCTGCAGGCGCCACAACAAGGCCAAGATAAAGCCCGGAAACCAGACACAGCGCGCACAGCACACCAAACCACGGGGCCAGGCGACCCGCAACTCGGTACATGATCGGCGAAGAACCGAACCTATGAATCCATTGGAACAATGCGTCTAGACCTTTTTGGCGTTTATGCGTTTAGTTTAGCCGGATTTACGTAATTGAGGCGGGAGTAGATGTCCAGACTTACCTAGCTGTACTGACCCCGACACGAATAGCCCCCGCTATAGCCAATGGAGATATAGACACCGACAATGCCGCAATAGCCGCCAGCAATGACAAATGAGCAGAAACAGGTAATCCACCCGCTGCTGCCGACACTGCTCCACTGCCGAAAATCAATACGGGAACTGTCAGAGGCAGAACGAGTAACGACAACAAAACACCGCTCTGATGGACACTCACAGTCAGGGCAGCCCCTATGGAGCCAATAAAACTCAAACTAAGCGTGCCAAGCAACAGACTCAACAGTAATACCGGATAGGCCTCGGCAGGCATTTGCATCATCAGGCCCAGCAACGGGGAGAGCAAAACAAGCGGCAACCCGCTTGTCACCCAATGAGCGAGCACTTTACCGATGACGGTGACACTCAGAGAACTACCGTTCAAAACCATCTGCTCCAGCGTGCCGTCTCTGTAATCGCTGGCAAACACCGAATCCAATGACAGCATCATGGCCAACAAGGCGCTCACCCAAAGCACTCCGGGCGCAATCAAAGCCAGCGTATTTGGACCGGGGCCGATGCCTAAGGGAAACAAGGATACGACGATCACGAAAAAGAGCAGCGGGTTCAGCCATTGCCCAGCGGAACGCATGGCAAGCTTTAGATCACGCAGAAAGAAACGCGTAGCCAGACGGGTTGCTGAGAGGCTGCCTCTGCTGTCTTGAATGGCTAAACCTTCCGTTGCAGCGCCATCAACAGCCACTGAGCTATCTTTGTTTGAGGTATGGATCGAGTTCACTACCTAGAGTCTAGATCAACTGTAGACACCGGCGTGTTATTAAAATCTATTGCCTGATGCGTCGTAAATACGACCGAGCCACCCGCTTTCACTTGATCCTGCAATTGCAGTTTCACCCACTCCTGCCCTTTCTTATCCAGTGAGGTGAGCGGTTCATCCAATACCCAGAGTTTTGCATGCTGCAGTTTTAATCTTGCCAGAGAAATTCGTCGCTGCTGCCCGGCCGACAATGCCACACTTGGAAGATCTATTCGATCCGCTATACCCAGCGCTTCTAGAACCTGTTCAACCTCTGTCCGTATTTTTTCTTTCGAGTCTAGTCGCGCCATCAACTCGGGGCACAATGACAGGAGATTTTCTAACGGTGTGAGCTCGGCACTGATCCCCGGTTTATGCCCCAGATAAATCAGTGATTCGTTCATATCCTCGCGGACTCGTTCTATCGGGTTTCCCAGCCACTCGATTTGACCTTCGTCGATATCCGCTAATCCGAT
>CAZCKD010000019.1:0-27418 GCA_964498925.1 uncultured Granulosicoccaceae bacterium | reverse complement strand
AGGATCATTAAGTCACACAAGTGATTGGAACACTTAAACGTCACGAACATAAAAAAGTGTTCGTGACGTTTAAATCGGGAAAGCAAGATTCTTAATCCGGACGCCAGACAGAACCTGGGATATACACACACCCGTCAGCCAGCTTTCTAGCGGTAACAGTCAACCCAGCACACGTGGGTGTAAACTCACTTTCAGTTCTTTCATAAACCACCATTACCTCTACCGAACCTGCTGGATGCTCGAGAACGATATGAGCGGGGTTGTCCTCAATCTTAGGAAGTAAACCACTAGCCACCGTATTGGGTGTTAAAAGACAAGAGGCTAAACACTGGGCACCCGTTACAGCCATTGTTGGATGACAGTTCCAAGGCATAAAGTATCGGCAATGCACATGCCCATCGCCTCGAGGTTCGGCTAAGAGTCCAAATTTTGGTGTAACCGAACTGGTGACATCACCCAAGCCCATGGCCTGTCCTGCTTGCAGTCTTACCGCTTCCATTGTTTCAAAAAAGCCGACATTGGCGTCGATCTCGGCCGGGGTTTCGTACCCTGTCAAACCAAAGCTCTCCGCCCTTGCGATAGCCATTGGCATAGCAACATCCATACAAGTGACATCGATGCCATTGAACGTATCCATCGGTTTGCCCGTCGGCAGAAAGTGTCCCGTAACTCCGCCAACAGTATCCATAAATTGCAATCTGATTGGACTTGCCGTGCCGGGAACGCCGTCTAGCGTTCTGTCGCCTTCGTACTCCACCCCATCAGGAGTCTGTACGGTTGAAATCACTCTGGCGTTGGTATTGACCGCTCTAATGACGACGTCTGTTTCACCTTTGTTGGGTTCAATCAAGCCAAGCTCAATTGCCGCTGGCGCAACCCCCGATAATATATTGCCGCAGCTGGGCTTAAAGTCGACAAGCTTGTCTTCGACAGATACCTGTGCAAAAAAGTAATCGATATCTATGCCGGGTTCATCCGATTTGGACAACATCGCAACCTTGGTGGTGACCGGTCGCCCGCCTCCTATGCCATCAACGTTATAAACATGACCAGAACCTATCAGCGATATCAATACGTCCGCTAAGGTCTCTCTATCTTCGGGCAATGACGCTCGATTGAAATAAGGTCCGCGAGAGGTTCCACCTCGCATAAAAACGTAAGGGATAGCCGTTTGTTTCATGGTTAACGTTAATCCTTATTCTGCATTTCTCGTAAAATTGCCGCTAATCGATAAAATCCATGCACCATCTTAGAATACGGCATGAGAAGAAATAGCGATAACACAGCGGATAAATGAACGGCGAGTGCATATTTAACAGCGGCATGTCCTGTCAGCAGATACAACACCAATCCCGATAGACCCGTAAATCCAAGCAACAGGATAAAAGCCATCTCGGCACCCCATACTCGCTGCGCGCCCAGATTACTATCTGCTCGAAGTTTTAACAGTGCCAGTCCACCACACCCAATGACTAAACCGATTCCTCCACTGATGCCAAACAATTTAGGCAGTGAATACCACGCATAAGGTGCCGGCATATTAAATAAATAGTGAAGTACGGTTGCAGTGGACGTTGACAGAAAACACAACAGAAACCCGTAGGCTGCAAACTGATGATAATAGCGTCGAGCGTTTGAATAGCGGTCTTCATTCTCGAAGTTACAGCCTTGTCCTTGTCCACCGGACAGGTTCTTCATCCCAGCGATATTGGCAATGGTTAATTTGATGTGCGTAAGAGAGACACTCTTACCACCGACCGTTTTCCAATAGGATCGAACCCCCAGTGCAATCGCAAACAAAGGCAAAACGAATACCGGTGCAAAAATCAAAACCATGATGTTATGAGACATATAGGAATAGAAGTTTGCACCCCCATCTGCAGGTCTCCCCGTTGAGACCAACATGATCGCCGTTAGTGATAACAACAAGAGAGCAACAATGGATACGCCATGAAATTGAAACAGTTTTGAAAACACCTGGGGCTTGTTAAATTTCGCATAACTCTCTACACGAACATCTGCGAGTGCTTGCGGGATGTTTATGTTGTATTCGTGAGGTTCTGTGAACTGGCAGGCGTAGTGACAGGCACGACAGTTATGGCACAAGTTAGATAGCTGAATCGTGTCATTTTCAGAAAAATGCGTCAGGCGATGTACCGCAGGAAATACAGAACAAAATCCTTCACAGTACCGACAGGCATTACAGGTTGTGAGTTGTCTCTGAGCCTCTTCGATATGACTATCAAGATTTGAGTATCTAGACATGACGTGCTACCTCCTGCCCTGCAATTCTTCCGAAAACCGTACCAATCGTCATTCCAAAACCAGCCAGATACCCTTGGCCTAAGATGCTACCTGCCATGATTTCACCGGCAGCCCAAATGTTTTCATATCGACCCGACTCACAATGAACGCGAGAGGTCTCATCCACCTGCAATCCAAGGTATGTGAACGTGACACCTGGTCTTAACGAGTATGCATAGAATGGTGGCTTAGAGATCGATCTCGCCCAGTTACTTTTGACTGGTTCCAGACCTTTTGTACTTAAGCCATCGAGCTCGCGTGATTTAAAATCGCCTTCCTGACAGGCGTCGTTAAACTCTTTAACGGTTCGAAGCACAGTTTCAACCGGCAATTCTAATTTACCGGCTAGCTCTTCAATTGAATTCGCCACAATAGGCGGGAATACCGACGGCATGAATAAATCCATAGCACGACTGTCGACAATGGAATACCCGACCTGATCAGGTTGAGCCGCAACTAGCCTCCCCCATATTGCATATCGCTTGGGCCAGAGATCCTCACCCTCATCGTAAAATCGCTCGCCGTTTTTGTTTAAAACGATGGAGAACGGCACACAGTCAAGTCGCGTGATAATGCCACCATCAAATTTCGGCGCACGTCCATCGATAGCCACCGCATGACATTGCGTGGGGTCACCAACAGAATTAGCACCTTGCTCCAACATATTGGCCAGAACCACCCCTTTGTTGTAGGGCGTTCCTCGAATAAGAAAGTTTTTAGCAGCGGGCCCCCAGTTTCTTGCCAGCCAATCCACATCGGCTTGATAGCCACCACTGGCAAGAACGACAGACTTTCCGTTTATTCGTACCGCATCGCCATTTTCTGGTTGCACCGTCACGCCTTCAAAGGTGAGATTATCAATGTGGATATCGGTTACTGATGTGTTGTATAGAACCGACACACCTAAATCCTCGAGCCGATTGTAATAAGCATTAACCAGCGCTTTGCCTCCACCCAGAAAAAACGCATTAGTTCTTCCCAAAGACAATGTTCCGCTCAGTGAGGGTTGAAACCGCACACCCTGCTTTTGCATCCACAGAAGACAGCTTTCGGAACTCTCTATGACTAACTTGGCCAATTTTTCATCGGTTTTACCGGCTGTGACGGCGAGTAAATCCTGCCAATATTCTTCCGTCTCATATTGTTCAATAAGCTCTAGGACGGGTTCAGAGTGCATGCACCTGAAATTTCGAGTGTGTCGGGAATTTCCACCGCGATAATGTTTTGGGGCGCTTTCGAGCAAAATCACCGTACGGCCGGCTTCTGCCGCTTCAATCGACGCACAAAGCGCAGCATTTCCCCCGCCGACGACGATCACGTCCCAGTGCTGTTCAGCTGTTGATTTCATGGTGTTCGTAGTGAATAAATGGCCACTTTTTGGGGCTGTAAGTCATTGAATAAAGCAGAAAATCCAACCTCTCGGCCTATTCTACATCAGCCTCGCTTAAATCCCGGATCACCGATATTGACTGAATCTCACTGGGTGACGATAATCGGTTGTTTTAGGGGAGAAAAACCAATGAAAGTACATATTCTGGATGATTGGTTCGACACCTTGCGAACGCTACCAAGCTTCTCCCTGTTGGAGAATCACGACGTCACCGTTTGGAACGACCACGTCGAAGACGTCGATGAGCTGTCCAAACGACTTGCCGATGCAGAGGCTATCGTTCTATTTCGGGAAAGAACCCCGATTACGTCAGCCTTACTGAGCGCTTTACCGAACTTAAAACTCATATCTCAGCGTAGTGTCTACCCGCATGTCGATGTAGACGCATGCACTGCCAACAACGTACTTTTATGCTCAAAAATGCCCGCCGCTATGCCTTCTATAGCCGCCGCTGAACTCAGTTTCGCCTTAATGCTTGCTTCGGCAAGACAAATACCTCAGCAGATGAGCTCGCTTAAATCGGGCAATTGGCAAATGGGCGTAGGGCAAACACTATCAGGTAGAACGCTTGGTCTTTATGGTTACGGTCGAATCGCCAAACAGGTTGCCAAGTATGCCGACGCTTTCGGCATGAAGATTCAATGGTGGGCCTCTGAAGAAGGCCGCAGCCGAGCTATCGCTGACGGCAAAAATGTCGCAGAGTCCAGAGAGGCATTTTTCGAGACTTCCGATTTCATCAGCCTGCATGTTCGTTTGAAGCCAAACACAAAAGGGATTATCACCAGCGATGATCTAAATCGAATGAAAGAGAGCGCCACATTCGTGAACACGTCACGTTCTGGACTCGTTGAAGCCGGTGCGCTGGAAAAAACTGTCAAAACGGGCCGACCTGGACGGCTGGCGCTGGATGTTTTCGACGTTGAACCTTTCCTCGATACGGAAGATCCCGTCGTCAATCATCCAACAGTTATCAGCACACCGCACGTGGGTTACGTCACCGAAGATGAGCTCGATATGCAATTTACCGATATTTATGAGCAAATTAACGCATATTCAGACGGATCCCCCATTCATATGATCAACGAAACGGTGTTCTCGGCATAGAAAACGCAAGACGAATGGACGGTTGCGGCTGCCATTTAACGTAACACCGCGCCTTAACTAACGTTTACAAGAATCCGTATCAGGAAATATTTTATGTTAGCTCGCTTACTAGGACTGGCTTTAATTGCAACGATTGCAACATTTTCAACTGCCGCAGATTGGATCAAACTTACGCGTGACGCTGACATTCGCGACATTCTGACCGATAAGCTGGTGGTGTACGCAGGTGAAAAAAGCATCAGCCAGACGTTCAATAGCGACGGTTCAACCGTTTACACGGAAGATCGTCCAAGCTATGGAAAATGGAAAGTAACCGGTGGACAATATTGCTCGCAATGGCCACCTTCGGAATCATGGTCCTGCTTTGATATCTTTGCAGGCTTTGATAATGACAACGTGCGATTTGTCAGTGACCGTGGACAAGAGTGGATTGCGCGAATAGCTGACTAGGTTCAGCCTTACTGATAACGATGCTCTAGACATGGAGCATCGTTGATTCACTGCTAGTCGTAGCGTTTATGATAGCGACGGCGAGTTCCAGCTCGTTGAACAATCACACCTAAAATGTCGCTTAAATTCTGAGTCGTCGCTTGTAGCGCATAATTTTTATTCAGCGGGTATAACCCCCATTCACCTTTCGAATTCTTACGTAGCTGCCTGAACAAGAAGTTCTCTACAAGTTCTTCGCTTTCAGCTCCTTCGCGCACAGCTTCGGAACCATTTAACTGTGCCAAGACATAGCTACCTTCTTTAGCATGGCCAGTGGGGTCAACTACGATAATGCATTTTTCTCGAAACTCGGGTTCCATACTGTCATCAAGCACCTGAAGCGCAAAGGTTTCTGCTTCTGTACAAGTGCTTGGCTCAAGACGTTGAGAGTTTTGAGTCGGTTGTCTGAAATGAACGATATGTGTTTCTGACACGATTGATCTCTATTCAACAGCAATTCCTCTTAGTAAACAAGAATAACAGCAATGCCGAAGTTATATTCCTGAAGCAGTAAAGAGCCGGTATGCTGTCTATACTCTCTAAAAACCCCCAGATTAGACCTAAGAGATGCGATTGCTTCCCCTCTTCTTTGACCTATCGAATCGAGATTGCCTCGTAGTAGGATCAGGAAAAACCGCCACTAGATACGCTAATGAATTACTCAATGCAGGAGCATGCGTGACGCGAATGGCGACGGCTTCTATCCCGGATGTTCAATCAGAGTGCAAAGTCCTAACACGCGAATTCAACTCGGAAGATTCACGGTTATTTTGGGTGGTCGTCGCAGCCAACGAAGATGCAAATAAGAACAAAGAAATCACATCAGAATGCCACCTTAATAATACATTTTGTGTGAATATTTCCGAACCGGCTCAGAGCTCTTGCCACTTTCCTGTCCATAACGATCAGTTCCCACCTACACGGTCAAACTCGACGAAAGGCGTTGTTTCTCTAGTCGGTGCAGGGCCTGGCGACCCTGAACTACTGACGCTACGTGCTTTAAGATTGATTCAATCAGCGGATGTCATCGTCTATGATCGCCTTGTAAACCCAACCATTTTAGATTTGCGCCGTGCTGACACAAAATTACTCTATGCCGGGAAAGAAAAATCTGAACACTCCATGCCACAACAATCAATAAACGAACTTTTAGTTTCTCTGGCAGACGAATATCAAAATGTCGTTAGATTAAAGGGTGGCGATCCGTTCATATTTGGACGTGGGGGCGAAGAACTAGAAACACTGGCACACTCTCAAGTCACTTTCCAGGTAGTTCCTGGTATTACAGCGGCGTCAGGTTGTGCATCTTTCGCAGGAATACCTTTGACCCATCGTGACCACGCTCAATCCTGCGTATTTTTAACCGGTCATTTAAAAAATGGCGAGATCAATTTGAACTGGCAGGGTCTGACTGATACAACACAAACCATCGTTATATATATGGGACTGACCGGCTTACGGAAAATATGTGAAAAACTCATTGAAAATGGCCGTTCGCCAATGACACCAGCCGCACTTATAGAACGTGGCACAACGCTTTCTCAACGCATACACACTGGATCGATTTCAACACTCGCTGATATTGTAGAGGGCCGTGCAGTTAGAGCGCCCACGTTATTAATAATTGGAAGTGTTGTCACTTTGCAGAAAAAACTCGAATGGTTCGAACCGAAATCATCTGACGTCACCACAGGCTTATCGGGTAAATCAACTGAGATTTTCAACTAGCACGCTATAACCCGGAGTTTACGCGTCCTACCGCGGCGTATATTAGCTATTCGTGGTTCAGTAAATCCGCTGCAAACAATGCATTAGTAATTCGAAGAATTCTATCAGTGCTCTTTTCCCATGACCAAAGCATCTCCAACAAGTTGATGCACACTGATAATCTGATCCATTTCAAATCCGTAGTACGGTAATACTTTTGCAAACTGGCTTTTGCATATCGCACATATTGCTGCCATATGAGTAATTTGATGCTGATCATTAACGTCTTTAAGCGCTTGCATACGAGGCATCGCGCCTTTTGTTCTTAATTCTATGAGTTCATCCGTTAATAGACCACCTCCACCACCACAGCAAAAAGTTGCTTCACCAACAGTATTCGCAGGCATGTCGAAATAATTATTGCACGCAGCCTTTATAACGTCCCGTGGAAGCACAAATTGACCACCAGCCTTATTACCCATCCGAGAGGCGCGTGCAACATTACACGAATCGTGAAAAGTGACCCGTTTATCGTCGTTGGCCTGTGGGTCCAACTTGATACGACCTTGCTTTATAAGATCATGGGTAACTTCTATGATGTGCTGCGGGACTGGGTACTTAGGATCAAGAAAATCAAACGGACCGGCAAGGGTATTAAGAAAACTATATCCAACACGCCAGGCGTGCCCACATTCACCAAAAACAATACGCTTTACACCAAGCTCCAGCGCAGCCTCCCGGATGCGTAGTGCCACCTTTTGCATGTTGTCGTAGCTACCAATAAATAAACCGAAGTTTGCAGCTTCAGATGCATGTGACGACACCGTCCAACTTAAACCCGCCTGATGAAAAACCTTGGCATAGCCAATCAGTCCATCAATGTGAGGTTCGGCAAAAAAATCGGCTGAGGGCGTAACTAGCAGAATATCTGCCCCTTTAACATCCAAAGGAAATTTTACATTTACTCCGTCATCCTCTAAGACGTCCTCCTCGAGTCCTTCGAGTGTATGCGCCAATGCAGCTTCTGGTAGACCGAGATTGTTACCAATCTTATGGACTTTTCCTATTATTTCGTTACAGTATTTTTGACCTTTTCCAATAGAATCCATAATTTCACGAGCAGCCATTGACACTTCAGACGTATCGATTCCATAGGGACAATACACTGAGCATCGTCTGCATTGCGAACACTGGTGATAATATTTATACCAATCATCAAGCACTTCTTCGGTTAGATCTTCCGCTCCAACCAATTTAGGCAAATATTTTCCAGCAAGGGTGTAGTATCGACGGTAGACTTTTCTCAGTAAATCCTGGCGCGCTACAGGCATATTTTTTGGGTCGCCAGTGCCTAGAAAATAATGACATTTATCAGTACAAGCGCCACACTTTACACACGAATCCAGATACACCTGAAGTCCGCGATATTTTTGGGTAAGCTCTCCCAGTTTTTTTACGGCGACATCCTGCCAGTTATCAACCAGTTCTCCTGGAAAGCCGAGGGGTTCTTGATGAACATCCTTAGCTTCATAAGGTTGGCTGTGACTCATCGAACCGGGTAGCACCGGGGGAGTGTATGTGAACTCTCCCAACTCGGGTATATTAAATTCTGGTGGTTTAGCCACGAGGCTTCTCCGAACGCCTATTGTCAAGTGCGCGCGCCCATTTAGCTATGTGTCTACGTTCCCTGGGATTGTCCACCTGGTTCCGTGAAGGGCTAAAAAACAGCGCCGGCGCATGGAGCAATTTCGAAAATGGGAAGATCAGCATTAAGAGAGCAACCAATACTAGATGAAGTGCCAAAATTGGATTAAATGACAGCGCTCCAAAACTCAGAGAACGCAAGCTAAGAGCAAATTCTTTTACTTGGACAATATTTGCATGAAAACCATAACGCATCGTTAAGCCAGAACCTGCTATTGCCATAATAAAAAGCAACATCAAATAATCAGATGGCGCGGATATGTATCGAACCCGATCAACAAGGATGCGTCTTAACAGCAGCCCGGTCAGACCGAACATCATCATCATTCCAAAAAAACGACTGTATTGGGACAGCACTACAACCCATGACCAAACCGGTTCCGTGAAGTATCTTAAGTGGGCAAGTAAAACGAAAAACAATCCCGCATGAAACACCCAGCCAAACAACCACGTCCACTTTGAAGCTTTGAAAAGACTTTCAAAAAAAACAACCTCTCGTCCCAGCCGTAGTACCACACCAGACCGCGTGGTGGGCGCTGGCGTCGTCGGAATCTTTAAGGGTGCGGGCGTACTCGCATAACGATATATACGTCGTAATGTTCCAACCAAAAATACGATTGCGGTCGTGAACAAAAGAACGCCGAGAATGATTCCCATGAAATTAACCTTTTATCATTAACAATCAATCGACTTATACACAACCCGTGGGTTTTGGTAAACCCGCATACTTACAAGCCTGTTTTGCTGGTCCACGTGGATACAACTCATAAAGGTACTTGCTGTTACCTTTATCCTTACCGAGTTTTTTGCCGATACCCTTTGTTAAAATTCTTATCGCCGGTGCAATATCGTAGGCGTCGTAATACTCCCTAAGGAAATAGATCACCTCCCAATGATTCTCAGACAATTCACAACCATCCAGACCTGCCATTGCCGTAGCGATATCTGGTTCCCACTGACTTTGATCAGCCAAGTATCCTTCTTCATCAGTTTCGTACAACTTACCATTCACTTCAATTGACATAACATTCTCCGACACCGGACAACAAAGCTTTTTTTATAGCTAACTGGGATCCCATTTAAGCTAGGAGTGCACATTAACCAATCACACTGCACGGATGGCGAGTATAGATTCCACAACAAACCCAGTAGGTACTACATTTAGAACTAAGTATAGCGGCCTGAGTAGACTATTAGACAATGCTTTAAGAAACTTCCTGAAGAAGGCATATGAGGTATCAGACCGTATAATTTAACCAAATTCAGTAATCGCCCTGAGATACAATGCCCTAACTATTCTTTGCGTCGGTTCCCTACCTTATTGCGGTGACTAAGCCCACAAAGGTGTGTATATCAATCCGCATCGCGAATGTGCACTTATGAAAAATAGAAATATGTCAGAACACAACTTAATTAAAGTTTGTCGGATCAGCGAAATACCATTAACCGAGATGAGATGCGTTTCCCTCCAAGACAGAAATGTGCTAATTGCCCACACGCCTGAGGGTATCTTCGTGGCCGATGAGATGTGCACGCACGAGGATGCAAGGCTCTGCGATGGTAACCTCTCCGGCACGCTTGTAAAATGTCCCCTGCATGGCAGCCGGTTTGATCTGGTATCTGGCGAAGTTTTAGACGATCCAGCAACTGAAAATCTCACCATTTATCCAACGACCATCAAAGATGACGAAGTATTCATCACTCTGCATACCTCATAGACCTAAGCTTACCAATAATGGCCTCACACGTTAAACATCCAACGGCTGATGCCGCACTCATGCGATCCGCGATTCAACGTGTCGCGACAGGTCCCGAACTCAGCAAGAATCTGTCGCGAGATGAAGCTCACTCAGTGATGCTCGCCTTGCTGGATGGTTCTGCTGACCCTGTCCAGGCTGGTGTGTTTTTAATCGGCTTACGCATGAAACGCGAAACTGATGAAGAATTAAAAGGCGTTATGGATGCCTTGGACAACAACACAAAAAAATACGTAGCTGCTGTCGATGAAGTTGTTTCCATTTCGGATCCTTACAATGGCTTTAATAGAACCCTGCAAGGCTCGCTCTTCGTCCTACCTGTATTAGCTGCTTGTGGAATGAACGTATACTCTCATGGAGTGGCACTTGGAGGTCCAAAATTTGGTTCAACACACCACAGCATCATTAAAGCACTAGGTGGCAACCCACTGCGCTCTACTAGTGAAGTCTCAGAACGAATTTCAAATTCAGATATCGGGTGGGGATACATCGATCAGGCGACAATGTGCCCTTCACTACACTCGCTTAATCCGCTGCGTGTAAAAATCGTCAAGCGCCCTGTTCTCAGCACTACCGAGGGTCTGCTATCACCGATTAGCGGTATAAAAAAAACACACCTGGTAACGGGCTATGTGCACAAGCCCTATCGGGATACATATTGTATGTTGGCTAAGCATATCGGCTTCGATTCTTTACTTTTAGTCCGAGGTACTGAAGGTGGCATTATCCCCTCTTTCCGAGCTGACGCGCATCTGGTTAGATACGATGAAAATTCAGATTACGAAGAACTGGATATCAACCTTTCTGAACTAGGCTTACTGCGAGACTACCGAGCTGAAGAAGTCCCAGATAATTTACCACTTGCTGAATCACCACCCGCTCCCATCGGAATGAAATGGGATATAGACGCACTTTCCTCTTTGTGTGCAACAAGAGGACGAGAAGCACTTAGTGGCCAGCAGAGTGCGGTGATGGATGCCTGCGTACTGGGAGCTGGGCTCATTATGTGGCACACAGGGTTTTCCAGCAGTCTGACGGATGCAACAGACCGGGCAAGAAAAGTGATAGCGTCGGGCAAGGCACTAGATCGCCTCGAAGCCGGACTTTGATTGACCATTCATTATGACCCAGTAGAACTTTGAATCATTAAGTAGCTGACAGACAGATGCGAGATAAATATCGCGCCAACACACTCGGCTGGCTTTGCGACAGATTTTTTAAATAATCAATCCTATACGCTTACAGAATAATACGGGACTCCAAACATTTCTCGATCTAGCGTCACACCCAACCCAGGCAATGAAGGGGCTTGCACCCCACCTCCAACAATGGGGGCTTCAAATTTAGCTGTACTGACGGAGACCATTGAACGACTATCTAGAGCACACCTCAATAAATGTTTTGGAGTAGACTGCGCAGCGTGAACAATGGCAGAGAACGCAATTTCCGATCCGGTAGTTTCTTGCACGCTCATAACTAAACCCGCAGCTGCACAGATGTCTCTTTGTCGTCTCATCGCGGTCAAACCACCTTGTTTAGATACTTTTAGACCGACGCCATCGCACAGATCGTGTCGTACAGCATGTATCAAATCAGCATCACTCTGTATAAGTTCATCCAGTAGTATCGGGACAGATGTTTTCTGCCGAAGTGCATGTGTTTCTGCCCAGCTGGCACAAGGAGCCTCCAGCACAAAATCCAAATGTTCAGGTAATAGCCTTAACATGCGAAGTGCGTGTTCTACGCTGAGTCCTCCATTCGCATCCACCAAAAACCACTCATCCGTTTCTTTATCTGCTAAACATGATTTTATTCGCTCCGCATCCAACTGTGGACCACCTTCCACAGCGCTAGCACCCACTTTTATCGAATGACCTTTAAATCCAGATTCGCGGAAGCGAGCTACCTGGGATCGCATGGTTTGAGGCTCATCGGAGCTGATACTCGATATAAGAGGAATTGAACCCTCGACTCTTCCGCCCAGCAGGTCACAGACAGGTAAACCAACCGATTTTCCAAAAATATCCCAGCAGGCGATATCTATCGCTGTCTTTGCCCCCGGGTTCGCTACCAAATGTGAATCCATAGTTGCATTAACCACATCAAGACAACGTGGATCAAGCCCCAAAACAGCAGGCGCTAATAGTTGAATTCCAGCCTGCACACTACCAGCATGCTCTGCAATATAGGTTGAGCCGAAAGGTGTCGATTCCCCAACACCCGATATTCCTAAATCCGTCTTCACTTCGACAATTGTCGCTTCAAAGCTTGTATAACTACGACCATTTGATAGACGATAGACCTCGCCTACATAAGGCAGATCAATTCTAAATACATCTAATCCAGTTATTTTCATCAGCTGTTTAACAGGGTTTTCAGCGTATCTGGGCCAGCCCTAATGTCATCCGCTGTTACTGAGGTTTGGGCAGCAATGAGTTTTCGAGCTAAAAGATGATCTCGAGCGCTGTTAATGGATTCAACACAAACCACTTTATTGTCCAGCAGGTGATAAATCGCTAATTTGTCATCCTCGATTCGGGATATTTCTGTCGCGCCATTCGAGCGAATGCCTGCTATTTGCAGCTTTAGCGTCCCGATATCTGACCAGAACCATGGCACCTCGTCGTAAGCCGTTTCAGTTTTGTTAGCAATATCCAATGCAACAGCTTTAGCCTGGTCGACTGCGTTTTGTACAGATTCAAGTCGTTGCGAAGAATCACCAGTGACTTGTTTGAATCTGGAGCAATCACCTATCGCGAATATAGTGGGAAATGACGTTCTCAGAGTTGAGTCGACCAATATGCCGTCATCACAATCGATTCCAGCCTCCATTGCAAGAGTGGTTTGCGCTATGGCCCCTATTCCAGTTAGCAGCAGCTCAGTATCTATTGAATTACCTTGCTCAAATTTAATTGTCTCAAGCACATTGTTCTGGGCCACAAAACCGCTAATGCGATGGCCGACGTAGAGCTTAACTCCTATATCTTTTAGATAGCTCTCTACATAGGCCGAAATCGCGGGAGATACAACTCTAGCTAATACACGGTCTTGTATCTCCAGAACCTTGACTGAGATACCCATACCTATTAGACATGCAGCTACTTCCAAGCCAATAAACCCTCCGCCCAAAATATCTGCACTGGATAAATCCAACAATGATTCTCGAAACCTTTGTGCATCACTAAGGGTTCGCAGTGAATGAACGTTATCAATACCTTTTAGATCGGGTATCGATCGGCTAACAGCACCCGTAGCAAAAACCAGAAAATCAAACGCCAGCTCGTTTTCATTTTCATACCGAAGGGTTTTTTTCGCTGGGTCAACAGACATAACCGTGCCACGAATACGTTTCAGGTCTGCCTTCGAAAATGCAGATTCTGCACGTAGCGCAGTCGGACTTTGGGATTTATTTTTAATGAATTTCTTTGACAAAGGCGGCTTATGGTAAGGAACCTCCGCATCATCTTCATCAATAATACAAATTTCATGGGGGTAACCTGCAGCCCTCAAACTAAATGCACACTGACAACCGGCATGGCCCGATCCGATAATGACTGTTCTGTTTATAGACACGTATTTTTTTGACCGTTGAATTTTTAATCGCAAATAAGGAAGGATCTCTACAGCCGTTTAATTTGTTCTGAGTTCATCAATTCGGCTATATATTCTGGATACTTTAATCCCATACTGACTTTATCATCCAGATCCGCTTCCAAAATCTTAATAGCCGCGACCTCGGCAATGACACTATCGATGAGATTATAAGGAACAACAACAATCCCATCCCTATCTCCCACTAATATATCGCCACTTGAGACACTGACACCAGCTAATTGGACAGTAAACCCTATCTCACCAGGTCCTTTGGCAAACGGAGAGTTGGGGGACACACCAGCGCAGTAAACAGGAAGCCCTATGGATTCTATGCCAGAGACATCACGAACCAAGCCATCAGTAACAACGCCAGCACCTCCCGCGTTTTTCAGCATACCGATCACACGATCACCTGTGGCTGCACATTTAGTCCAAGCATCAGTCGCTATCACTAATATTTCGCCTGTTGTAATTTCATGCAAACTTCCAAGTATGGCTAGAATATCCGCAGGCCCACATAGACAAGTTAACGCAGGTCCACACAATTCTGCTGGGAGAACTGTGGGGCTTAATGGCTTTACAGTCTGATCCAACGCACCACGTCCATTTAATGCATCTGTCAGTACGCCGGTTGGAACGCCTCGCAATGCTTCAATTTTTTCTAAATCAGGTTTAGGGCGTATAGCCTTTACCTTTAACAATGGAGGTTCTTCTATCATTTCAATCTATTAGGCCTCTAAGCTAGTTTGGGGGAAATAACTAAATACGAATCTAATGACGATCCCGTGCGACATACGATCCCAGCTTAACGCTGATTATTTCCAGAAAAAAGTGGATATTACAAATTTGGCCTGCAAACCGGGAAATTGCAAGGGCTAACGTTATAATCGGCCGTTAGGGGACTATCCGAAAACAAAAAAGCCAACCAGAGCAGCGTATTCAGTCGTTTTAGTCATTTGAGAAATACATGTCACTTCCAAAAATCGATAAAAACACATCTGAAGACAAACTTCGTCAATTGCAGATACAAGCTAAACGCACCAGCGAATTAATGAAGGTTCTCTCTCACGAGACCAGATTGTTGATCCTCTACCTATTAGCGGAAAAAGAAATGTCTGTATCGGAACTCGAAGAATTCATGGGACTATCCCAAGCATCTGTTTCCCAACAATTAGCGCGGCTACGCCTTGAAAAACTTGTCACTGCGCGACGAGATGGCAGGCAGATCTATTATTCAACCGTCGACGACAAAGTCAATGAGCTAGTCGGTCCACTCTACGACTTTTTCTACAAACCCGTCGGCTAAAGGATTTGAACTCAACGGAATTTGACTTTCGGATATTAGGTTCGTGTATCTAAATAACCACGTTGTCGTATAGCTAATTAACAGTCACCAACTTGCCTGGATTTAAAATATTTTTCGGGTCCAGCGTCTTTTTGATTGCGCCCATTACGGCATAAGCATCTCCGTGCTCATCCAGCATATATTTTCTCTTACCGGACCCCACGCCATGCTCACCGGTGACTGTCCCACCAAATTTTAATGCTAAAAGGCTTACATTCGATGCCAGCTCTTTCGCACGCCGCATCTCATCAGCATCTTCTGTGTCTACCAGAATTAACAGGTGAAAATTGCCATCGCCGACATGCCCCACCAATGGCGCAACCAGATCTTGTTCCTCAATCAGTTTTTTGGTCTCCGCAATGCATTCGGCTAATGCCGAAATGGGAACACAGCAATCGGTGACCAACCCCTCCGCGCCCGGACGTAGTGATTTTCCCGCGTAGTAGGCACTGTGTCTGGCCTTCCACAAACGGTTTCTGTCTTCTTCTTTACTGGCCCATTTAAAATTAGTGGCGCCGTATTCATCGACAACAGCATTAAACATGTCTACCTGCTCGGCAACATGAGCCTCGGTACCGTGAAACTCCAGAAACAAATGAGGTATTTCGGGCATTTGCATGTCCGGGTTATAGACGTTCATCCCTTTCATTTGCACATCATCCAATAGCTCAATCCGCGCCAGCGGTATGCCCATTTGAATGGACATGATGACAGACGCAACAGCATCGTTGACGGATGGAAAAGCGCAAGTGGCAGCTGCCATCGTTTCAGGCTGACCGAACAATCGAACTGTCAGCCGCGTGATGATGCCTAGCGTGCCTTCAGAGCCGACAATTAAGCGTGTTAAATCATATCCAGCCGATGATTTTCTCGCTCGAGTACCGGTTTCTATAACACGGCCATCAGCGAGAACAACTTCCAGAGCAAGAACGTTTTCACGCATAGACCCATAGCGCACAGTATTCGTACCGGATGCTCGAGTGGCAGCCATGCCACCTATGGTTGCATCAGCACCGGGGTCTACGGTGAACATCAATCCGGTTGCTTTTAAATCGTCATTGAGCTGCGTTCGCGTGACACCGGGCTGAACAACTGCATCCATATCTTCAGCATTAATGTCGATAATGGCGTTCATTCTGCTGGTGTCTACAGAGATACCACCATGAGTTGGAACAATATGCCCTTCCAGCGACGTACCGATACCATAAGGAATAACCGGACAGCCATGCTTATTGCATATCTTCATGATGGCTGACACTTCCTCAGTACTTTCAGGGAACGCCACTGCATCCGGAAGAGCTGGCTGGGTATAGGCTTCGTCGCTACTATGTTGTTCGAGTATCGATGAGCCCTGAGACAATCGCTCATTCAGCAAGGCTTTTAACTCTTTTATAGCCGCGTCTATAGTGTTATCACTCATCCTTTATGCCTTTACCTTTTACAAATTAAAAATACTAATTCAATACGGAATTTTCTTAATACATCGACGAAATCCAATTGATATTTTTTCTTCAATTTATCTCGAGAATCACTAATCACTAATCACTAATCACTAATCACTAAAACGGTGTTGCTCTAACCACACCCGTTCTTTCACTACCATCGGGACATTGAACCTGAACAACCTGGCCTTCATCCCAAAACCCTACGTGCAGCATCCCTAAACCCACATTAGCCTCAAACCTGGGAGACCAGATTGCAGTGGAAATTGCTCCAACGTTAGCCCCATTAACCGTCAATGGCCACGTGGATGCACACGGTGGACATTTTGATCCATCGAACACAATGCCTCTAACCAATTGCTTCGCACCGTCCTCTGCAATTTTACTTAAACACGCCTTTCCAATGTAATCCAGTGACGGGTCAAACGAGCAGTAGTGCCCAAGACCGCACTCCAGTGGATTGTTCTGGCGAGTGAATTCGTTACCGTAGGACAACAGGCCACCTTCGACACGCTCGATTAAGTTCGGAGAGCCAGGTCTTATGTTTAAATTCTCACCGGCTTGCCACAACGCATCCCATAATGGCAGGCCTAAAGAAGAATCACTAAGATAAATTTCAAACCCACCTTGCCGGCTATATCCGGATCGCGCTACAACCAAACTGTGGCCCATAAAGTTCAGTTTCTGAAATCTAAAAAAACGAATCGTGTGAATGTCAGGTCCGAATACGCGCTCCATGACTTTGTCCGCAAGCGGCCCCTGCACAGCAAGCGGAGACACATCGGGTTCTTCAACACAAACATCAAGCTGCATGCCGATCGCCAGCCCGTTTGCCCACAACAAAATGTCAGAGTCAGCAATAGAGAGCCAGAAATGATCATCAGCCAGTTTTAAGACCACTGGGTCATTCAACATGCCAGCGTTTTGATCAATGATGGGCGCATACAAACACTGACCAATGTCAGCTTGGCTCATATCTCTAGGTGTCATAAGCTGCATAAGTTTCGCAGCATCTCTACCCTTGAGCTCTACTTGCCGCTGACAGGATACATCCCATAGTTGAACGTATTCCTTTAAGTGCCAATAGTCTTCCTCAACACTACGACCAAAGCCCTTTGGCAACACCGTGTGATTAACGATGGAATAATCAGACACGCCAAGCGCTTCCACTCGCGGGGTATAGGGTGTCGAGCGAAGTCGTCTAGAAACCGCAAGCTTTGCGTAAGCAGGCTTTTCAGAAGTGTTCTTTTCCATAGTTCTTAGCGATTCATATCAGGATTACACCTCACCTGACCACCACACGGAATAAGAGTGCGGCGCGAGCATAATGGGGATGTGATGCACATCATCCGCGCTTTTAAGCGTCAAACGCACGATGACCGTGGATACAATTTGTCCTGATTCCTGGATGTCCCGGCGCGCTTCAAAATAGTCACGTGAGAAGACTGACAGCTCCACTTCCTGTTCGGCAGGTAGGTCGACGATCTGTTTTATGCGCCCCTCAGCACTGGCACGGGTGTCGAACAATAACATTCGTTGACCATCAGTCTGTACATGGTGGCACGCTACCCTGATATGTTGAGCATGATCACCGAGCAGTGAATCCAGAATGTGCGATGAAATAGTTGCCATTTAATTGCGTTGCTCTCTACTCAATCGATGCCTTGTCACGCTTGCTGGTTGTTGCAAGCACAATCGGGCTAATGTGACCTTTTGTTTTTACATTAACGCAGGCTGTTTTACCGCTGGCCATCGCCCGTTTAATAGCGGGTGTAATTTGATCTCTGGACTCCACCAATTCGCCGTAGCCACCAAGACCTTCAAATAAAGAGTGAAAAGGGATATCTCGAAAGTCAGTCGCAAAGTGCCGGCCGCTGGTGAACAACCTTTCCTGTTGTTGAGAGATACAATCGAGTCCGCCGTTATTATCAATAACAACCACGATGGGTAAGTTTTCCTGAAATGCCGCTTCGATACTTAGGCCGCCGGACAAAAACGCTCCATCACCACTGATCAGTACAACATGGTTCTCTGGCTGTATGAGCTTTGCACTGATAGCAAACGAAGCACCCACACCCAACAAACTGAACGTCCCCGGATGAAGGATGTTCCCCAATTTCTGTCCGTGTGTTCCGGCAATATTGACGGCTATTTCGGACCAGAAATGCGTGTTTCCTCCATCGATAACCAAACAGTCGTCAGAGCCCATGGCCGCCTGCACATCCATGGCAACGTGAAGCGGATGAATCTGCCCACCAAGCTCATCTTCACCGGGAAGGGATGCCAGCATATCCACGGCCCACGCTTTTCGTCTCTGTGCATTTTCATCAAACCACGAAGCGTATGGGGGCCAGCCCTGCCCCTTTGATTCCCGATGCAGTGCGTCGAAGAATGCACCAGGATCACTCAGAAGAACCCTGTCCGCTGAACGGTTCAAGTCCAACTCTTCATGCGACCCATTGATGCATATCAGCTGAGTGCTCTCAGGGAAAAACGGCGGATTACCGAAATTCAACTGATTATCAAGTCTGGCCCCGACGACAAGAGTGACATCGGCCTGCTGTAGGGCAACTTCTGACGGGTGATACTGATGAATGTCAGCCAAACCCATATAACACTCCGCGTCTTCACCCAATAATTTCTGATGGTAAGGCACATTAAACACCGGAATTTTCAACGCTGTCGCGACTGCTTCCAGCTGCTTCTCAGCGCCAGCCCACCAAACACCGTGACCAGCAATTAATATCGGGCGTTCCGCACCTCGAAGAATGTTAAGTATTTCATCCAGATTTTCAGGGCAAGGCCATGCCCGTGGAAGTGGCTGACGCGATTGCCGAAAGGGACGCTCGTCCTGCCTGACAGTTTCGTCAAAAGAACTGAACATGATATCCACTGGCACACTGAGGTGGACAGGCCCCGGGTAACCGGAGGTGGCCATCTTGTAGGCGCGATCTACGAACTCGCCGATACGCTCCCCCTGGGTCACTTCAAAACTGTATTTGGTTAAGGGCGCCGCAATGGCGACATCATCGATCTCTTTAAATCCCCCCGCCCCTTTTCGTTGTAGCGTACTGGAGCCGGTCACGAAAATAACCGGTGAGCGTTCACCCCACGCCTCCATCATTGCAGGGACAGCGTTGGCAAAGCCTTCTGGGCCAACGAGACAGACTGTCGGTTCGCGGGTGATGCGAGTAACACCATCTGCTAGATGACCGGCAACCTGCTCATGGGGTGCATTTACAACCGGGATCTGACATTCCATAAAGCCCTCCAGCGCGGGATTACAAAATCCACCGCTTAAAGTAAAGACATGCTTGATGCCTTTATCCTGGAATGCGCGCGCCAGTAAAGAACCACCCCTAATCTTCATCCCCTTAAAACCCGTGTACCAAGAACATAGCTTCGGATTGTACGTTAAGGAAATCAAACACGTTTTAGCCTGACCACTGTCGGCCGGGGACCATTCGATACATTGAAGCCTTACTGCAGGCGTGGTTTTTACAGAGCGACAATCTGAAAAACCGACACTCTGATCACAAAAATACGCGATACGAGCGAGAAATCGCCCCATAAAAGTGCGTAATTCAGTTGCGGACTTTTTGGACCAATCTACTAACGGTCCTCTGGAGCAATGACGTCTGTAAACTTTGCGCTAAAATAAGCGCTTGCGAGTCGTTGCAGGCATTGTCATGCCAGACGGATCCATACATCCCGTTACCGTGAACCGTTTGGCGGAATCTTCGTATACCTAATACGAAATTCCAGAATCCAACGTTTCGCACGCCCGGCCTCATATTATTAGAAGGAGTAAGCCTCAGTGAAAATGACTACCGAAGAAGCTTTTGTAAAGGTTCTTCAGATGCACGGCATCGACAACGCTTTCGGTATTATCGGTTCAGCGATGATGCCTATTTCAGATCTGTTCCCGGCAGCGGGCATCAAATTCTGGGATTGCGCACACGAGTGCAATGCTGGAATGAGTGCAGATGGCTATACGCGATCCACGGGCAAAATGTCTATGGCGATCGCTCAAAACGGCCCTGGTATCACAAACTTCGTGACACCGGTCAAGACGGCATATTGGAACCACACGCCTCTTCTTCTGGTAACTCCTCAGGCGGCTAACAAGAGCATTGGCCAAGGTGGTTTCCAGGAAATCCAACAAATGGCCCTGTTCGAAGACATGGTCGCTTACCAGGAAGAAGTTCGTGATCCATCGCGGATCGCTGAAGTTCTTAATCGAGTCATCGAGCAAGCGTGGCGTGCTTCAGCACCGGCCCAAATCAACATTCCTCGTGACTACTGGACGCAGGTTATCGACATCGAACTGCCTCAAGTTATTCGCCTGGAACGCCCTGGTGGCGGTGCAGCTGCTATCGAAGAAGCTGCCAACCTGCTTTCCGGCGCAGAATTCCCCGTCATCTTGAACGGTGCTGGCGTTGTTCTAAGTGGCGCTATCGATGCATCGCGTCAATTAGCTGAAGTTCTCGACGCACCTGTATGCTGCAACTATCAGCACAATGACGCGTTCCCGGGTTCACATGAACTGTCCATGGGCCCTCTGGGTTACAACGGTTCAAAGGCTGCAATGGAAATCATTCAAAAAGCCGATGTCGTATTAGCGCTTGGAACCCGCCTTAATCCTTTCTCCACGCTTCCTGGTTACGGAATCAACTACTGGCCAACGGATGCCAAACTAATCCAGGTTGATATCAATTCCGATCGAATCGGTCTGACCAAGCGTGTTGACGTCGCGATTCAAGGCGATGCTAAAAACGTTGCTGATCAGCTCAGAGCTAAGCTGTCTAAAGGTGCGGGTGATGCGGGTCGTGCAGATCGCAAATCACTGATCAAGCTGACTAAAGATCGTTGGGCTCAAGAACTCGTTTCTATGGAACACGAGGAAGACAATGACGAAGGCATCACTTGGAACGAACGTGCTCGTGCTCGTGAGCCTGAGCGTATGTCACCTAGAAACGCATGGTTAGCCATTCGTGATTCACTGCCTGAAGATGTCATTATCTCCAGCGACATCGGTAACAACTGTGCCATCGGTAATGCTTACCCAACGTTTGAAAAAGGTCGTAAATACCTGGCGCCTGGTCTGTTCGGACCATGTGGTTACGGTTTGCCTGCCATCCTAGGCGCAAAGATCGGTTGCCCTGATGTACCGGTAGTCGGCTTCGCTGGAGACGGTGCTTTCGGTATCTCTATGAATGAAATGACGGCTTGCGGTCGAAATGACTGGCCACCCATCACCATGGTTATTTTCCGAAACTATCAGTGGGGTGCTGAAAAGCGCAACACGACTCTGTGGTACGACGATAACTTCGTGGGCACTGAGCTTAACCAAGGTGTAGAGTACGCAAAAATTGCTGAAGCTTGTGGGCTTACCGGCGTTAAGGTGACAACAACCGAAGAACTCACAGATGCGCTCAACACGGCTGTTAAAGGCCAGATGGAAGGCAACGTCACTACGTTTATCGAAGTGGTGCTGAATCAGGAATTGGGCGAGCCTTTCCGTCGCGATGCAATGTCTGCACCTAACAAGGTTGCCGGTATCAGTGCAGACGACATGCGTCCGCAACAGATCAGTTAAATTGCAGGATGTATCGGGTGGGTCTTGATTAGACCCACTCCATTCGAAAAGAGCGCTTATTGTTAAGCGCTCTTTTTCGTTTCATAGGCTTAAATTTCTAAAGCGCTTTAATTTCCTGATCAAGCTTTGCGATATGGTCCGGACCGACCTCGCAACACCCACCAATAATCGTCGCTCCCTGCTCTATCCATTTCATGGCAAACGCAGCGTAGGCATCGGGGCCCAGATCTAGGCGAGTTTCTAAAGAGGCTACCGTTCCGCCGGGTTTCAAATCGGTGACCGATGTGAATCCATTGGCATATGCCCCTACCGGCACCGTACAAGAAGACGAGAAATCCTCCCAGATTTCATCAATAGATTCGGGTCTGGAGCAATTTAACAACAACGCATCCACACCCATTTCTTCCAACGTGTCAGCTGCGTCCTGCCAGGGCTCCCCGCTTCTTAAACAGGCCGGCTGGCCATCGTCCAGTGTTAGAGCTACCCAAACGGGCTTACCGCTCTCCAGAGCTGCAGTCGCGGCATAGCGAGCTTCCGAGACACTCGCCATCGTTTCACAAATGAATAAATCGACATCCTTCTGTGCATTGACGATGGAGCGATAGTGAGCAATGGAGATCGACTCTTCTGGAGCGATTTCCGGGTGGTAGCTAGCCACTAAGGGAGGTAAGCAGCCGGCAATGAGAATATCGGATTCGCCTGATCGCTCTTTTGCGTTTTTGGCAACGTCGAAGGCCGCCTGCTGAAGCGCTTCAAAATTGTCACCTTGACCGTTATCCGCCAAACGCTCCGGTGTTGCGGTATAGGAATTTACAGTGATGATTTTCGATCCAGCACGGATAAAGTCCAGGTGAAGCTGTTCTACCAGTTCCGGTGTCTCCAACATAACTTGAGTGGACCACAGAGGAGACGGAGTCTTTCCCGACCGTCTGACCAGTTCCTGGCCCATTCCGCCGTCTAGTAACGTCACTGAACTCATGTTTTTTGCATCCTTAGCGGCAATGCCCATCGAAGGAGTTCGATGAACCCTGTATATTCTAACGCGACGCTACAAGACGACCCGCCTTCTTTCTGTGAACCTGACACAACTATTAGGTTTTCACACCAACCTGTGCTTAACAAATGAATAACAGCCCCAGCCTGACATTGACAGATGGGTCGGTATTCGGCCATTTGGTTCGATTAGCGATTCCGGCTTCGATGGGCATGATATTCAATACGCTCTACAACCTCAGTGATTTCTGGTTTGCCGGCAAGCTCTCTGACGATGCGCTTTCGGGCGTTTCTATCGCAGGCAGTGTGTTTTTCCTGTTGCTTGCCATTGGTATCGGAGTGCAGACGGGCGCTTCTGCCGTTATCGCCCCAGAGGCCGGCAAAGGAGACAATGACGCGGTAGCCGATTGGGTTGACCAAGTGTTCGGCCTATCTCTATTTTTAAGTGTGATCATAACCATTGTCGGATTATGGGTAAGTGAGCCCTTGGTGAGATTCCTAGGTGCTGAAGAAAATATCGCGCCGCTATCTATGGAATACGTCACATTGACCCTCTATGGTTCTTTCACTTTTGTGTTGAGCTTTGCCGCAGCAGGGGCTTTGATGGCTCTGGGAGATACAAAGTCCAACAGAAATGCACTCGCGCTCGGATTTTTTATTAACCTGGCTTTGAATCCTTTGCTGACGTTTAGTTTGGGACTCGGTGTTACCGGGCTTGCTCTGGCGACGGTTTTGATCAAAGCAGCTTCCGCGGTTTATTTATTCTGGATTTTGGGAAAATCCATAGGCCGTATCCCGAAGCCCAAACTCGATGTTGGACGTTGGTTAGCGCTGTTAAAGCAAGTGTTACCAGCCAGTTTTAATATGCTGACAATTATCCTCGGAGGTTTTATAACGGTATCGCTCATCGGTAGATTTGGGAGTGATCACGTTGCCGGCTATGCCGTCGGATTAAGACTTGAGCAAGTTTTATTGCTACCAGCCTTAGGGCTCAACGCGGCGGTCATGGCCATAGCCGGACAGAATTATGGTGCCCAGCAATACGAACGCGTACTACAAACTTATAAAACCGCACTCGGCATCGGTTTACTGATGGCGGTTGTTTCTATTCCGATCATGATTTTCTTATCACCGGCCATGATGAATTTCTTTACGGATAGCAGCACTATTCAAGAAACCGGTGCAGCCTATCTGAAGATAGACGCCATTGCTTTTTACGCCTACGTTGTTTTGTTTTTGAGCACGGCCATTTTGCAATCGATGAAGCAGCCGTTTTTCCCGATGATATTGGGAATACTCCGGCAATTGATTATCCCGGTCAGTATCAACTATTGGCTAATCGTCGAACGAGGATTTCCGATGATTTCGATTTTCTACACCATTATTTCGGTGGTTGTCATTGCATCTATGGTGGCTCATATGTACACGCTACGCCAGCTTCGGCAAGCGCAGCGTGTACCAACACATTAGCCTGGCTTAACGTTGCCAGGCGCGGATATAGTCAATTTCAAAAACAGCCGGAATAGCTGATCGATCGGGTGAACCAATCCATTCACTTCCGACAACGAGCTGTGCAATGATATTCATCGGCTCGTCTGAGACTCGTGGACCTGATACTCGTCTCACTTCCTGTCCATCGATATACCAGATAGCCAAGCCCTCTTCCCAAAGGACCGCATAGGTATGGAATGCGCTGCTAAGATCCTGCCCTAGATCAGCTTCCATCGTAGGCGTGGAGTGATTCTCACCGCTGGCGTATCGCGCTCGATTACTGTCGAAGTAATGGTACGTTTGATAGGCCTTAGTGGGTCTTGAACCAATATATTCGAGGATATCGATTTCCGGTTTGTTCTTATCAAAATCCTGATTGAAGAGATAGAACGTGGACAACAAGCCTGTACCACTAGCAACACGCGCGCTCATTTCAACATAACCGTAGGTCATCTCGAAGTTGTCGGATGTAGTAATGACACCGGATAGGTACTGCTTATTGTTAGCTGCCTGACGCAGCTCAGCCGGTGTTTCTATCCCGGTTATTTGCAAAGTCTCCCCAGTAAGAACAAAAGGGTCATAAGCCAGCGGATCGCTGCCAAACGTATTAACAAAGTACTGCTGCTCTAAGTTAATTGTCTGATCAGGCCCCCACGGCAAAGATGTTTTCCATCGACTTCTGTCAAGAGAACCTTCGTTGAACTCTTCCGTGAACACTTGTCGATATCCATTTAAATCCACTGGAGCAGAACTGAGTTGCTCTGTTGTAAACACAACGGGTGCAGACCGAGCAGAACGCATACCTTCGTTATCAACAGCCGCAACGCTATAGCTGTAACTGGTACCCGGTGTAGGCTGTACGCCAACGCAGTTAGTGAATCGTGTGTAGTTGCAATCCATGTAAGAGGTACTTATCCAGTTACGATAGTCATGCTCAAAATTCGTATCTCCTCTTACCGTGGATATCAGTTGACCGTCCCGGTAAATTTCATACGCTTCAACCGATTGATCGTCGGCGGATGGAATCCACGAAAACTCCATCCAGATATCCGATTTCATCAGTACCGTTAATCCACTGGGCACACTCGGTGGTCCGGCGCTTCTGGTTGTATCTTTAACAAACGGGCCAACGAGTGAAGCTGATTCAGCCGCTGTCGGGCTATCGTCGTCACCGCCGGATAAATCTACGCCATCCGGATTGGGCAATGAAGAGATGTCCACCGGATCGTCATTCGAAGGCTGATTTGGCGTTTGATCTGTAACCGGGGTATTGGGCTGACCGTTGTCAGGATCCGAGGGAGTGCCATCGACTACGGGTGCATCGCCACCATTGGCGTTATCACCCGGCGAACTAACATCGATAGGCTGACCATCATCATTAGAAGGTTCACCGGATTGCTCTTGCTGCCCAGCAGAATTTTGGCCATCGGTGCTGTTATCCAGGACAGAGGTTGAAGACCCTCCACACGCTGACAGTAAAATTGTTGTGCTCACAAAAAAACCGGCCAGGCCGGTTCGCTTAATTATCGTCATGATTTTTTTGATCTGTCCATAAGTCGACCGCACATTCTCCAAGTCATCACCGATGACTGTCAATGGTCGAACTGTTAAATTTGAATACCTGTGGGAGGGTATGCGATACGCTTCAAAAATCCATACGGGTATTTACGTATGAATTAGGCGTAACCTATTTAAAAGCCCGCAAACATCACACTTTTCACCGTGGTTACAGTTTCGTTAGTGCTTGCTCGCAAAGCGTCAATGTGTATGCATTGATCTTTTTGTGTCTGGGCATCCACCCTGCCAGAAAACGATAGAAATCTGTCCAAGCTACCGCATACAGGGAGCTCCACTCGCTTATCAACGCCTGTCGTTCAATTTTGGATAATCGGCTAACAAGTTGACGTTCCAGCTGATTAAAATAATGTGAAAGCAACTGGGATTCGTGTTGCTGACAATCAGACTCAGATAAACAACTGCCTAAAAAATACGCAACGTCTTTCATGCCGCAGCCCTTACCGACATACTGAAAATCAACCGCTGCGACAGCATGGCTGTCAGCTGCGAATAAAAAATTAGCGACTTTGGCGTCGCCGTGAACCAACGTTTGATAACGGGACTCTCTCAACGCACTATCTAACCGATGCGCTGCAGTTTTCAGTGCTCCTTCAGGCATTGCATCAAATTCATCACGACGCGTTGATAAGTGCCAATAGCTGCCTTCTTCCCAAAGTCCATTACCCGTGCTTCCGAGAAACGAGGCGTGAAAGCAAGCTAACCAATCAAGAACATCCAGTGCTTTTTTAACACTCAGAAAATCATGTTCTAAAGGATAACTCGTGGAGAGATCTTCCAATAAAATGTACGTTCGGGATTCAATCTTACAACTACCCAGTAAAGCAGGTACTTTGCAGTCGTCTGAGCATTGATATGCATGCTGCTCGTACCAGTTTTGCTCAACCTGATAGGAACGAACCTTCCGTTCATAGGATGCGCTCG
>CAZCKD010000018.1:0-28175 GCA_964498925.1 uncultured Granulosicoccaceae bacterium | reverse complement strand
GAATTACTGAATCCAGCCGTTAACGATATCCATGTTCTCTTCAACCCATGTTTCAGCAACGTCAGCAGGATCTTCGCCGTCACGACGGATGGATAGAATCCAGCTGTTGATAGTGGCAGGATCAAGTTGTACTTGAGAGAGGAATTTTGCCGCTGCCGGGTTTCTGCTTTCCAATGACTTGGAGTAAGAAACGTAGATCAGTGCATCTTTGTTTTCACAGTTGAATGTGGAAACTTCCAACCAGTCTTCCTGGTCAAGTTTCACATCTTCACAACCGTCAGTACGAGGAGACTCGCTTAACGGGCTGAGCTCATAAGCTGCGTGGATCCACTCAGGCGTCCAGTAGTAGAACAGAATTGGCTCTTCACTAGCAATAGCAACTTTTAACTGTGCCAAGAAGGTTGCTTTAGGAACAATTTCAGGCTCCCATAACTCGCCAAGGTCATAGCTTTTGAATTTTACTTGCCACAATTTTGTGGATTTCCAGCCGGCATCACCAGCCCAGTATTCGCCTTTGCCATTGCCGTCTTTGTCGAACAGAGCAGCCACGTCTGGATTCATGAGATCTTCGAAAGAACTCACTTTGTCAGCCATGTAGGAAGGCACGTACATCATTTGTGTACCTACATAAGGTTGGTTAGTCGCAACAGAATTAGCTTCGTCGATGTACTTGGCCCAAATGGCTTGTTGGTTCGGCATCCACATATCGGTGTATACGTCGACAGAACCGTCACCCTTGTCCATGCCGGCTGCAACGACAGCTTGCTCGGAAAAACCTTCGATGATTTCAGCCTCTGAACCCAGTGGGCCGTTGATGACAGCTGCCAGAACGTTACCGATAGCTTTTGCACCAATCCAGCTAAGATCAGAAATGGCTACTTTTTCTTGTGCGTGCACGACATTGGTGGACAGGACCAGTGCCGCAACCAGAAATTGATGTCTTGCTTTCATAATTAATTTTCGCACGTGGTTAACAACTTATTAATAGTGCTTAAAAGTAAACATTGACTACGACAACATTCGAGTTGAAGAACACCTCTTGATACACGTTCTGTTACATTCGTATTTGTTCGTTGAACGGTTCGGTCCATAACCATTGCGTTTAACGACTGTTCTGTCATGATGAACTCAGGCTCTCGCTCTGCTACGCGTAGGGTCGACAAAAGGAATGTCGCACACTTGTGCACTCAACCTTTTACATTGCCCGTCTAATTTACCCACTTCCAATACGGTGCCCACGTCAGCATTCTCAACAGAGAGACGCGCCATCGCTATTGCACAATCAAGGGTAGGGGACACAGTTGCGCTTGTAATAACACCAATCTGATGCCGACCAAGCATAACGGCATCGCCATGTACCGGAGCTTCATGTCCGCTGAATATAAGACCTCTTAGAACTCTACGAGGGCTCTGTGAATTCCTTTGAAGGGCATCCTTGCCGACAAAAGCGGCTTTATTTAAATCAACGGCAAAGCCTAAGCCTGCCTCGTACGCATCCACATCAGGAGCGAACTCAGCACCGGCGGCCATCAGTCCTGCTTCGATCCGAATAGTGTCGAGGGCTTCCAAACCCATTGGAACAATACCCAAGTCTGCACCTTCTTTGATCAAGGCATCCCAAATCGGTAGAGCTGAATTGGAATGACAAAAAATTTCATAGCCCAGCTCTCCGGTATAACCGCTTCGCGTCAACTGAAAGGGTTCGCCATCTCTGTCGTAAAGCCGTGCGACAGTTGAACCAAACCATTTGAGATTATCCGAAGACGTCACAGAAGGCTGAGTAAACGCAATGCGTTTTATTAACTCACGACTGTTCGGGCCTTGAATGGCTAAATTTGGCATTGCCGAATACAAGGATTTGATCCAGACATTTAAGCCTGCAGCTTCAGCTAGCTGCTTCAATTGCAGACCGCTCTCATCTGATCCGCAGCACCAACGGAATGTGTCGCTACTAAGTCGAAACAAAGTACCGTCATCAAGCACAGTGCCTCTATCGTCACACATGAGTGCGTATACACCGCGGTTAACGCTGAGCTTTGTGATATCTCGCGTTAATGCGTTTTGAAGTAAGGCCTCTGCATCCGGCCCTAGCACATCAAATTTTCGTAAAGACGACATGTCCTGAATGGTGACTGCATTGCGGCATGCCTGGTATTCCTCAATGCTTCTGGTTGCCTCAAAAGATTGCGGCAGCCATTGATCGCGCGCAACGCCAAAATGGCGAGTCAATGCACTGGTTCGTTCGTGAAAAGCGGAAGTCTCGGTCAAAATGGCCTCCGAATCGGGTTCGCTGCGGTACGCAACCGCATAACGGACCGGTGTGTTCTTTCTATAAATGCGTACATGGATGTCGGTTGGATTCCAGCCGTTAATAGGGTCCACGTCATCGGGACATGCTGTACTGACAGCAACGAGATCATTCATAGCCTCCATAGCCACATAATCCCCCGGTCTAGACCAGGCTTCATCGGACTGTATTAAGTTGTCTGAATGGTCTATCCAGGAATTAAAGAAAAAATTAATAGCTGGCCAGGCCGATCGCTCACGAATGCCGAAACGTCGATAGGCATGACTGATATTGTCTGAACAATTCAGATGTCCGAAAAAACCGCGTTCTTCATAACCCCTTGCTGTACAAGCTAATGCAAAGGTATCGTGTCTGCCCACTGTGTCTTGCTTAAGTTTAAGCAGTGGGTTCATATCCTGATCGTAAAACTTATCGAATAAACCGGGGATAGGGTAAGCACCTCGAATCATGGATCGAGTGACCGTTGAATCAATGTAGCGCTCCAACCCCTTGTCCAAACTGCGTGCATTCATGGCCATAAAATCAGAGCACTGTTGGCCGTCAACATCAATGATCTGCACTGTTTCGCCAGCACTTAGCTCGTACGATTTTGCGGTGCCCCGAGCAACAGTGAACTCATCGCGTATGTCTCCAAAAGGCTCAGGAAGGATATTTGCTGGAGTTCCACCTCGAGTGTGCTGATAATGAATCGCTCCACCCATGCCTCCAAAGTGGATACGATCGGTCTCAAATATCATTAATGGATCAATCAGCATCCATAGCGTTGCCGATCGCTGGGCCTTAATGATGAACGATTCGTTAGCAGGCGTTGAATCATTAAAGATACGAATGACCGGAAAGTGGTCTTTATGATGGCCGTGCTCCCCTGATAGGGCGCGACTGTTACCGCCTTGATTCTCGAACCAACGGCTGATCATATCCAGACCGTGTAACTCTTTATGTCGATAGCTAATCGGATTATCAGTCAATCCCAAGGCGGAAGCATCAACCTCTCCACTGTCTGAAAACGAAAGAAGCAAGACAGACGTCGCTCCGTCAACACTATCCAGATTGAGCAGATCACCTGCTTCAAGCTCTATTTTGACAGGCCGGGCAGGTCGTAGAAGTTTTTTGCTTTCCTGTTGATTAAATCCGAGGTAGTGACGGCTGGAAGAATCCATGCCCCCACCGGGAGGCTGATATAACCACTGTAAGACGTTGCCAGCGTGTGTTTTCTGGACCGAATCGTTTCGTAGCGCGCCTGAACTATCCGGCGACGACTGACTGGATTTCGGCGTTACCCTCATGCCGGCCGAGCGATGCCCTTAAGTCTGAAAAACAAACCTACATTTCGAACATTGGCGCAAAAACAGGACATTTGATGCAGGGAAACAGCCGTTTTAATCAAAGGACACGATAATTGTCTTCGCAATCGGTTGCAATGGTCAAGTCTTGCCGCCGTGTGAAGAAAAAACAGAGCGCCCCCTATAAATAATTTAGCGTGTCACGTGCGGCGGTAGTTCCAATCCGTCGGCTTCCAGCTCTTCCTTGTTGGCGTAAGCGATGAGAATCCCCGGGGGTTCTCTACTATCAGCCATTTTCTGAATAATCTCAGCGCTTCGAGTGGTCCGATTGTGATGCTGCCTGCTCCATTCAAAATGCAAGGCGGTCAAACGTTCCAGTTGCTCTGCAAAAGCAGGATCGGTTGCCAGATCAACCAATTCGTCCGGATCGGTCTCTAAGTCATAGAGAATAGGGCGCATGGTCTCTACATGTACGTACTTCCAGCGACCATCGAAAACCATGACCAGACGGGCGTCTTCCTGATTAATATCCAGCGACTTTAATGCATCTCGCGTGGCGTAATCGTATTCGGAAATACAATACTGTCGCCAATCTGTCGACTCGCCGTGAAGCAGAGGCTCTAAGGAGCGTCCTTCAACGATGTGAGGTTTCACTTGACCACCGAAGAAGTTAACAAACGTTGGCAGCAGGTCAATTCCTTCTACTAAGTGTTCATTAACGGTGCCGCGTGTGTCATCAGCTTCAACGCGCGGATCATAAATGATCAGTGGCACTCGGGCAGAGCAATCATGAAACAGATCTTTTTCACCCATCCAGTGATCGCCCATGTTGTCTCCGTGGTCAGAACAGAATACAACCATGGTGTCCTCCATTCGGCCACTGTTTTCCAGATAGTCAAACAGGCGACCTAATTGATCATCTAGCTCTTTTATAAGTCCCATGTATACAGGTGCAACGATGTCCCGAACTTCATCGCGTGAAAAGCTTTCGCTAACCCGCATCTTCATCCATGATTGCATCAAAGGATGGTCCGTCATCTTCTCTGCATCACTACGGTTAACCGGTGGCAGGTCGTCGGTGGAATACATTGTGTTGTAGGGCTCGGGCACCAGGTATGGCCAATGTGGCTTGATATAACTGAGATGACACAACCAGGGCTCATCGCCTTGAGACTCAATATATTCTATGCCACGCGTAGTGAGCCATGCAGATTCAGAATGCTCCTTAGGCACGCGTGCCGGATAGGCAGCATTTTCCAGCATCCAACCCGATACCAATTCGCCTTCTGGCGTTGTGCCAGTGTTTGCCCATTCTTCCCAGGGATTTTCGCCATCCATTCCATGGTCGCGCAGATACTGATCGTAATCCTCGCCACATCTTCCTGGATAGTTACTGTGGTTAGTTCCGTCATCACGCACAAAGACGTCAAAACCACACTCACTGACAAGAGCACCGATAGTACTTTCCGGTTCTATTCCGAGGCGCTTCATTCCATCCATATCTGGTGTCATATGCGTTTTTCCTACCAGAGAGCATTTGACGCCCAGCTCTCTTAAATAGTCGCCACACGTGACTTCACCGATGCGCAGAGGGAAACCGTTCCAGGTCGAACCATGGCTGCGAACATACCGGCCAGTGTAAAAGCTCATGCGACTAGGCCCGCAGATAGGAGACTGAACGTAGGTTCGGTTAAACCTGACGCCTTTGTTGGCTAGAGCATCGAGATTGGGCGTTTCGATGTGATCAGCACCAAAACAACTTAGGTAGTCCCAGCGAAGTTGATCGGCCATTATCCACAGGACATTCATAAAGCGCGTACTCGTATGTGGGAGTTTGTCTAACAGGAAGCTCTAGTATATGGTCAGAGCACGTGCAGCTGCACGAAAACTGGCGCATCTACATGTGTATCCAGCAGGCGTATCCCATATACTAAGAACCGGTTTTGTTCACCAACAAAGCACTTTACCGGCGTCGCGCTAAAGGAAGATCTTTGGTTATGTCAATTGAACGTGTGCACACCTTGGTAGTGGGTGGTGGTCAAGCGGGCTTGGCCGCCAGCGAACATCTGGGCCAGGCTGGAATTTCTCACTTGATACTGGAACGTGAGCGCATTGTCGAACGATGGCGAACCGGACGCTGGGATTCCTTAGTCGCCAATGGCCCCGCGTGGCATGACCGATTTCCAACGATGGAATTTGAAAACATCCACCCGGATGCCTTTCCCGGCAAAGAGGACGTCGTTCAATATTTCGAATCCTATGCGAATCAGATCAACGCGCCTATTCGATGTGGCGTCGACGTCCAGAGCGTTAGAAAAATAGAGCGTAGAGAAGGCTTCATCGTTCAAACATCAGACGGTGTAATCGAAGCGGATACCGTAATTGCTGCAACCGGGCCTTTTCAAACGCCAATCATTCCCCCCATCGTTCCCGAGCTGCCGAGCATTAATCAGCTGCATTCAAATGCCTACTTTAATCCAGAGCAACTGTCAGACGGTGCCGTACTAGTCGTGGGTGCGGGTTCGTCCGGCTCACAGATCGCCGACGAATTATTGCGTTCGGATCGAACAGTTTATTTATCGGTCGGACCACACGACAGACCGCCCCGCAGCTATCGAGGCCGAGATTTTGTTTGGTGGCTCGGGGTGCTTGGAAAATGGGATACCGCCGCGCTCGCGCCTGGCACTGAACACGTCACGATAGCTGTTAGCGGATCACACGGTGGAAATACTGTGGACTTCCGGCGTTTTGCGGCACGTGGTATGAACTTGCTGGGGCTGACTGAAAGCTATTCGAATGGCGTTCTGACGCTCTCAGATGACGTACGCAAAAATATTGAAAACGGGGATGCAAATTATCTCTCTGTTTTAGATGAAGCCGATGCCTTTATTGCTCGAAACGGGCTGGATTTGCCGCTGGAACCTGAGGCGAAGGTGCTCGATACTGATCCGGAATGTTTTACTTCACCCACGCTTACGCTGGACTTAGCAGAGAAAAACATCACCAACATCATCTGGGCGACAGGCTACCAATCAGATTACCAATGGTTGCAAGTGGATGCTTTTGATGAACAAGGAAAGCCGAAGCACCAGCGGGGCGTATCATCAGAACCGGGTGTCTACTTCCTGGGTCTCCCTTGGCAATCGCGCAGGGGTTCTTCATTCATTTGGGGTGTCTGGCACGATGCGAAGTACGTGTCCGACCAAATCGTGAAACAGCGGCAGTATTTCGACTATCACCATGAATGCGTCGGAAAATAGCCGAATAGACTAGCCATAAGTATCAATTATTGGGGCATTGCACCGTCCCGAGGCGACAAATATGGTTCCCGAAGCGGCAATTTCAGTCTCTTGATGACACCGCCCTGCAGGAAGGCGCCGCAAATGTTACCCTTTAGTTGTTGAATTTAAACGGTTTTCAATGAAAGGCGGTTTGCAGAAATCGTCGGTATATCAAATATTTACAAAGACTTTTAACAAAATTGCAAAAATCAATTGTCGAATAACCTGGCAACTGGCATCCTAGACTGGTTTTGCAATCCACTGGAGGATATGAATGAATTTTAAAAAGAAAAACGGGCAGGATTTACCGGCTCAAGTGACTGAAATGGCCGAATCGGTCCGTAACTCCGGCGACGGCGTTACTCGACGTGAATTTCTGGCTATCGCGAGTATTTTTGGCGCTAGCGCCACGACTGCCTACGGCATGCTCGGACTGTCTGCGCCTTCTGTTGCACACGCAATGGATAAGCAAATGGGCGGAACTGCCCGTTACCAGACTGAAGTTCGAGCTCTGAAAGATCCTCGCACTTATGACTGGTCTCAAATCGCTAACTTTTCACGCGGTTGGTTGGAGTACTTAGTTGAGTACAATAACGATGCAACATTTACCGGCAAGCTGCTCGAAAGCTGGGATGTCAGCGACGATGCCAAGACTTACACACTGAACGTTCGTAAGGGCGTTAAATGGAACAACGGTGACGACTTCACCGCAGAAGACGTTGCACGCAACATCACTGGCTGGTGTGACAAGAGCGTTGAAGGCAACTCAATGGCTGGCCGTTTCGCAACTCTGATCGATGCAGACTCAGGTAAAGCGATCGAAGGCGCCATCGAAGTTATGGATAGCCACACAGTTAAGCTGTCACTGCCTGCTCCGGACATTTCCTTAATCGCTGGTATGGCTGATTACCCTGCGGCAATAGTCCACAAAGACTACGACTCAGAAAAAGCTCTCGAAGCTCCTCTGGGTACTGGTGCTTACGTTCCAGAAAGCCTGAAGGTTGGTGAGAAAGGCGTGCTTGTTCGTAATGCTGATCACACTTGGTGGAACGAAGGCAATGGTGCATGGATGGATCGAGTCGAGTACATCGATTACGGTACAGAGCCAGCAGCTCACTTTGGTGCTATGGAATCTGACGAAGTCGATTTCATGTACAGCGCAGAAGGTGCTGAAATGGTTGAACTCATGGATACTCTTGAAGACTTCCAGCGCAACGATGTTGTTACTGCTGCAACCATCGTTATCCGTCCTAACCAAAACGCTGAAGTTGACGGTGCTAAGCCTTACGCAGATGTACGAGTACGTCGTGCATTGGCTATGGCGGTTGATCCTGAAGTTTGTCTTGAGCTCGGTATTGGTGGTTTAGGTGTAACAGCTGAAAACCATCACGTTGGACCAATGCATCCTGACTACGCAGAACTGCCAAAGCAAGCTGTTGATCCAGCTGGCGCGAAAGCGTTGATGGAAGAAGCAGGCATGGGTGACTTCGAGCACGAGCTTCTATCTCTGGATGCAGGCTATCGTAAAGATACGACTGATGCCGTTGCAGACATGCTGAGAAAAGCAGGTATTAAAGTTAAGCGTACCGTTCTCCCTGGATCTACTTTCTGGAACGATTGGGCAAAATACCCGTACTCTTCGACTAACTGGAACCACCGTCCACTCGGTGTTCAGGTTCTGGGTCTGGCATATCGCTCTGGCGAAGCTTGGAACGAAGCTGGCTTTGCAAACGAAGCGTTTGACGCAGCTCTGAAGGCCGCCGTGGCTTTGGCTGATGTAGATAAGCGTCGTGAGCAGGTCAAGATCTGTGAGCAAATCATGCAAGACGAAGGTGTTATCGTTCAGCCTTACTGGCGTACACTGTCTAACTACACCAAGGCTAACTTGGGTGGTGGTAATCACCACATCACTTTCGAGATGCGTCCTCAGGATCTGTACTGGAAAGCATAAGTTCTTTGTTGTGAGTAAAAGGACTGCCTCAAAAGGGCAGTCCTTTTTTTATGCATAAATATTTATTAAACAGGAGTACCGATGGGTAGCTTTTTAATAAGGCGTTTTGGCGTAATGCTGTTAACGGCCTTCTGTTTAACATTTATCGTCTTTGCGTTGACGAATCTCGAGCCGAATCTTGAGAAGCTGACCAAGAGCGAAGGCAACATGCGAATGACTGACGATCAAGTTCAGTCATGGCTCGATAAAAACGGTTATCGACAACCCCTAATTAAAAGATACGGCGAATGGTTGGGAGTCGCTCCTGGTTGGACGCGCGTTGATGAAGAAGGTGAACTGCAAGGACGCTGTATTCGTCGCGCAGAAGATCCGGAGAACCCACCCAAATTTTGCGGATTGTTGCAGGGTGATTGGGGATTCTCTCTGGTCTTTAAAACCGATATTTCAGGAATTGTTTCGGAAAAACTAGGTTTAACCGGAAAACTGATGCTGTGCGTGCTGCTTGTGATGATACCGGCAGCACTTATCATCGGTGTTATTGCAGGTATGAGGGAGGGATCCAAAACGGATCGTAGTCTCTCAGCCTTTTCCATCTTGACCACATCGACGCCCGAGTATGTATCCGGCGTCATATTCATCATATTTTTTGCCAGTAAGTTTGGTGGTCTGCGCTGGTTTAAAAGTACAGCTGCAACGGCCATGGAAAACATCACCTTCGAGAACTTTACGCTACCGGTAATAACGCTGGCCTTATACGGTTTGGGCTATATTGCGCGAATGACGCGTGCCTCGATGGCTGAAGTTATGACAGAGCAATATATTCGAACGGCTCGTCTGAAAGGCTTAAGTTTTAAGGCTGTTGTTTTAAAGCACGCATTGCGCAATGCCTTGATAGCGCCATTCACCGTCATCATGCTCCAGATTCCCTGGTTGTTAACCGGTGTTGTCATCGTTGAAACACTGTTCAACTACAAAGGTTTTGGTTGGACACTGGTTGCTGCAGTGGGTAACAATGACATCGAGCTCTTGTTAGCTTGCTCGGTGGTTGCTGTATTTGTTGTTCTGTTAACACAACTCATATCCGATATTGGTTATGCGTTTCTCAATCCACGCATTCGGGTAAATTGAGGAGCAGACTATGGAACGCTTAACTGCATTAGAAATATTCACCCAGATCATGGTGCAATTTACGCCCGTCTGGATCGGATTGGCGGTCATCTTGACGCTGTCTTATATCTTTCGGGGTCGCTTAGGACTCTACGGAAAACTATTCGGCAGCCCCGTAGGAGTCACTGGACTCGTGCTTGTGATGTTCTGGGTGCTAACGGCAATATTTGCCGACGTCATTGCTACTATGGATCCGCTGACGCAGATCTCGGGCATGAAAAACAAAAAACCCGGATGGCCTGTGTCAGGTATGGAAGGCCAATGGTATCTGCTCGGTGGTGACAACCTCGCACGAGATGTATTCAGCAGAATGGTTAAGGGCAGCCAGATTGTTCTAGCCATTGCACCGGCAGCGACAGTTTTCGCCTTCATGGTGGGTATTACGCTGGGTCTGCCTTCAGGTTTCTACGGTGGTCGACTGGATACGTTCTTAAGCTTTCTCGCCAATCTGGTACTAGCGTTCCCAGTTATCCTATTGTTCTTCCTGTTGGTGACACCCGAAATACGATCGACAGGTGTGCCACTCTGGCTAGCTGGTGTTTTGTTCTTATTTCCCATTATATTCTTCTGTATGTTGTTCTCTTCACGTTATAGAGAACAACCCAAGAAGTTGTTTGTACTGTTATCTATTACATTAGTACTCGGGTTCTGGGCCTATTCAGGTCTTGCGTTCAATAAAGATCCGTTGGGTGTCTTCTATATGGATCCGAATCTATTGAACATATTCGTATCTGTTGTGTTTGTTAATTCACCAACGGTCTTTCGTATCGTGCGTGGACTCACCATCGATATTAAAACGCGTGATTACGTTGCGGCTGCACAAACTCGCGGTGAGAAGCCCTGGTACATCATGCTTTGGGAAGTGTTGCCTAACGCACGTGGCCCGTTGATTGTCGATTTCTGTCTACGAATTGGTTACACGACAATTCTGCTAGGTACTCTGGGATTTTTCGGTCTTGGTGTGACGCCTGAGAGTCCTGATTGGGGCACAACGATAAACGAAGGGCGAAAGCTTCTTGCGGTTTATCCACACCCGGCATTTCCGCCAACCATCGCTTTGATGACGTTGGTGTTGGGTCTTAACCTGCTTGCTGACGGCTTAAGAGAAGAGTCACTGAAAGATTAGTGACGCCCCTTACGCAGTCTCAATCACATTGAATGAACAACGTCGACGGAACGACCTAGAGTGAGTAAACCATGAGTGTTGAACCCATATTAGAAATCGACAATCTAAACATCTCTTTCTTTGTAAGAGCTGGTGAGATTCCTGCCGTTATGGACTTCTCCTGCAAGGTTATGCCTGGAGAGACCATGGGTCTGGTAGGAGAGTCTGGTTGTGGCAAATCAACGGTCGCTCTCGGCATCATGCGGGATATGGGTAACCGCGGAAAAATCGTCGGCGGATCGATAAAATTCCGTGGAAAAGATATGGGGGAGATGTCTGACGAAGAACTCCGTGATATTCGTGGTTCGAAGATAGCCATGATTTATCAGGAACCAATGGCATCTCTAAACCCTGCCATGAAGATTGGTAAACAGCTCATGGAAGTGCTGATCATTCATGAAAATGTCAGTCAGGATGAAGCTTATAAGCGTTCCGTTGCGATGTTAGAGTCAGTAAAACTGCCAGACCCTGCTCGCGTCATGAATGCGTATCCCCACCAGATTTCAGGTGGTCAGCAACAGCGAATTGTTATCGCTATGGCGCTGCTATCTAAACCTGATTTGTTGTTGCTTGACGAGCCGACAACGGCGTTGGACGTAACGGTAGAAGCTGGCATCGTGCAGCTGATTAAAGAATTGGCGCGTGAGACAGGTACATCAATGCTGTTTATTTCGCACAACTTAGGTTTGATACTGGAGACGTGTGACCGAATTACAGTGATGTACTCGGGCGAAGCTGTCGAAACCGGCACTGTTCATGAAGTATTCGACAGCATGCGTCACCCATACACGCAAGGTCTGTTCAATTCCATTCCGTTGCCAGGCGCCGATAAAAATACCCGTCCACTCGTCGCTATTCCCGGACAGCTGCCACTTCCGATGGAAAGACCCGTTGGTTGTAACTTTGGCCCACGTTGCGATCACTATATAGAAAGTGAATGTAATGCCGGGGCTGTATCAATGTTGGCAGTCGAGGGTGAGGATAATCATCGCTCACGATGTGTGCGTATCGATCAGATTGATTGGAATGCAGAACCTGAACGTCCAGTTGTCAGTGATCCTGCGACACCGGGAGAGGTGGTACTTGATGTTCGTAACCTGAAGAAATACTACGATGTCGCTGCCAACAAGATGTTCGGTGGTAGTGAGACGCGTACGGTTAAAGCCAACGAATCTATTACTCTGCAAGCGCGAGAAGCAGAAACCGTGGCAATTGTCGGTGAATCAGGTTGTGGTAAGTCAACGCTGGCCAAGGTACTTCTTGGTTTAGAAACGGCGACTGATGGTGATGTCATGCTAGGTGACGTATCTATCGGAGATACAGAAGTCGGTAACCGATCTACAGATACTGTTGCTTCAGTACAGATGGTTTTCCAAAATCCGTTTGACACCTTGAATCCTAGTCACTCTGTTGGTTCGCAAATTATGCGGACGCTAGAAAAATTCGATATTGGTGACGATCAGGAAGATCGCAAAGAACGCATGCTTAAGTTGCTCGACTTGGTAAAGCTTCCGCGCGCATTTGCGGAGCGTATGCCCAGACAGCTATCAGGCGGTCAGAAGCAACGCATTGGTGTTGCAAGAGCCTTCGCCGGTCAACCTAAAGTAGTTGTGGCAGATGAGCCTGTATCGGCGCTTGATGTATCGGTCCAAGCCGCAGTAACCGAGCTACTGATGGAAATTCAGCGCGAAGCAAAGACAACCATGTTGTTTATTAGCCATGACTTGTCTGTGGTGAGATACATAGCGGATCGCGTAGTCGTTATGTACTTGGGCCACATTGTGGAGCAGGGCACCACCGACGACATATTTGCACCTCCTTATCATCCATATACGGAAGCGTTGTTGTCAGCCATCCCTATTGCAGATACCAGCGTAGAGAAAAAACAGATCGTGCTGGAAGGAGACATCCCTTCAGCCCTGAATCCTCCTTCCGGTTGCCCATTTCAGACACGATGTGGTCATAAATCAGAAGTGGGGAACAATCTCTGCGATACGGAGCTGCCGCCTGTCAAAGAGCTTGCGAACGGACACTCCATCAAATGCCATCTTTCGGATGAACGTTTGCAGATGATGGAACCGGTTATTAGCTTCCATAAGAAAGAAGCTGTTTAGTGCCTCGATCAATTATTGAGGTCGTTGCAGGGCTTCTGGTGCTGGTAGTGCCGATCTAAGCACGAAATTCCATAATTTTTATTGCATTGGAATTAATAATCGATTATCGTCGATTATAGATGAATAAATTAAACGACAAAAAAGCGCAAGAGTACGCTCGTTGGTTCAAATGTCTTGGCGATGCGACGCGAGTGAAGCTTCTGAGTCTAGTGGCATCAGCGAAAGCTCCTCTTACTGTTGGCGAGATTGTCCAAAGCATGGGCAAAAGCCAATCAACGATTTCTCATCACCTTCAAATACTCGCCGAGGAGCGATTTGTATTAACTGAAAGTGATTCCACAAAAACCTACGTTCGAGTCAATAAAAATTGTATGACAGAACTTCCCGATGCGGCAGCCGAAATTATGGGGCTGAACGTTAGGTCTGAGAAAGAGTAGTTCCATCCATGTCTGCGCTAATACTGTTGATTGAGCTGACTGTTCTTTTCTTCAGTGTCGCCCTTCTAGTACAGCTGCTACAACGACGTATTGGTAAAGATAAACTAAGAACGTGGATGGGTGGCAGACCTCTTATAGCAGCGCTTAAGGGCATAGCCATCGGTTTTGTCACGCCTTTTTGTACGTATTCTGCTGTGCCTATGCTGGTTGGAATGCGGCAGGCGGGTGTTTCACCAGCAGGTTATGTCGCGTTTATCATGGCTGCCCCAGTGCTCGATCCCGTACTTTTTGGCGCATTGGTTATTATCGTTGGATTAAAAGCTGCCATTGTGTATTTACTGGTTGCATTTATCGCCGCACTATCTCTTGCTCTGTTAGCTAACTCGATAGACATCAGTGCTCAGCTCAAACCTATTCACATGAATTCCTCGGCAGAAGGCTGCGCAAGCAGTAACAATGAGCGTTGGCAGGGATTGGCGCAGGAGGTGCCAATTGCTGCCCATGCAGCGTTTGCGCTGCTTAAAAGTATTTGGGTTCTGCTGCTAATCGGAGTCTTAGCCGGTGTAGCTATTACAACGTTTGTTTCTGTCGATACCGTGGCCAGTGTTACTCGTCATAGTCGCGGGTTTGAGATCCCAATTGCTGCTGCCATTGGAACGCCGATATACACGACAACTGCTCTGCTGGTGCCCATAGCTAATTCATTACTATTGGTTGGGGTGAGCATTGGCGCTATCGTCGCACTCACCATTGCTGGAGCTGGGGCAAATCTGCCGGAGTTCGTATTATTACTGCGCTTTTTTCACACGAAAATTATCTGTATATTCTTTTTGTATGTATTTTTTGTCGCCGTGCTGGGTGGATACCTATCACAGTTAATCGTGAGTTGATATAAGCAAGCAAATCAAACGTCCATTTTTTACTAATGCGGCCAAAGGTAATTTTTATGAATAATCTAATTCAACGCGCCGAGAAATTTAAAGCGATGCACGAGAACGGTTCGTTATTCGTGATGCCTTGCGCATGGGATGCATTTAGCACTTTGATTTTCCAAAATGCGGGCTTTTCCTGTATTGGAACGACAAGCGGTGGAGTCAATTGGGTTCGCGGTAAAAAAGACTATGTGTACAACATCCCAAAAGCGGTCATGCTCTCAGCATACGGCGAAATAGCCCAATCTACTCAACTACCGGTTAGTGCCGATCTTGAGAACGGTTATGGAGAGGGGATAGAAGAGGTTGCCGATACCATCCTTAAGTCTATCGATGTGGGTTTAGTCGGCGGTAGCATTGAAGATCAACAAATTGTTCCTTCGGGAAATCAGAGTGCCAACGGCGCGCTGTATGATCTCGATGTTGCTATTTCGCGTATACAGGCAGCTCGCTCAGCGGCTGACTCCAGCGATATACCGTTTACGATAACGGCTAGATGCGAGGTTTATTACACGGACAGTGAGCAACCGTTTCATGTCGCAGTAGAACGTCTTAACGCTTTTCGGGAGGCTGGAGCAGACTGCCTGTTTGTTCCCGGTCTAAACGATTTAAGTCAATTAGCCCAGTTGGTAAAAGAGGTTAATGGTCCTATTAGCTTTGGAATGGGGGCAACACCTACACCAATAACACTCAATATGCTTGAAGACGCTGGGATTATACGTGTTAGCACAGGTGGAGGATTAACCAGAGCTGTATTTTCTATGGTAGAAAAGTCTGCATACGAAATCATGCATAGTGGTAGTTTCAGTTACTTAAACGAAGCGATGTCTGAATCTGACATTAACAATGTTCTTCAAGCGTCGGAGGAATCATGAAAGAAGATAGCCAACTACTCGCCATGGCAGAGCAGTATCTGCAAGAGATGATCGAAGCCGAGCTGGAAGAGAATGCCGACTATGAAAAATTTACCCAGCGATTTGATGAAGAGACACTGAAGGATTTCGGTCCAGCCAAATTCAAAAAAGAAATGTACTGTTGTAATGAAGAATTGGGGCGATACAAAAGTCGTGAATATCTGGGATCGTTAAAGGGCTTTGTTGATCCTGATGCGCCTGATCGTCACCCTAATTGCATTCGGTACAATTGGCGTGGCATATTCGAGAAAAACGAAACGTTGATTACTGTTGGCATCCATGAGAAGGACGGTGTTCACTACGTCAATGAAATTATGTATCGATAACCTCGTCTCCATCTTATTAAAGAAGTATCAGTGATACTTGAGCTCAGAGGAACGCATCAGTGTTAACGAAAGGGTATTGCTTGTGCCGGAAAACAAACTGGGAATTTCAAGGCGATGTATCTTGGGCCTGTTATTGCCACTGCGATGATTGCCGTCGTAACTGCGCAGCACCTGTCGTTGCCTGGATTGGTGTACCACTGAATAATTTCCAGTGGACAGGTGATACGCCAAACACCTACGAGAGTTCAGAAGGCGTTAGACGACATTTTTGTAAAACGTGTGGTTCGCCACTAGCCTTTGAAGCGGAACACTATGAAGGTGGCATGAACCTTTACTCGGCCTCATTGGAAGACCCTGAACAATTTAAACCTACGTTCCATGTCAATATCGAGAGCAAGCTTTCATGGCTCGAAATACAGGATGAGCTACCGAAATACGAAGGTACTCTTTTACACGCACCGAATGATCTAAGCGATTACTCGGAGCCTTAAGCTCTGTCGCACTCTCAACACAGGCCGTCGCTTTAACCACTCGTTTCTTCCGTTTTGAAGACTTCAGCTGCAGTTGATCTGCTAGGATTTATCTCGCTATGCATATTGACGAGATAATCCAACTAGGGCGTGAACAGAGTGTGGAATATCGGGGAGGATTCTCGGTACTTCCAGCCGATCAGGTGCCCCATCAGGCAAACGGAGATCCATCCTGCTCTCTATTACTTTTTGGGCAAGTGGGAAGCTCGATTTGGCCCACCTTCAAAGACTCCGAAGAACTGGCCGACAACCAGGAAAATCCCCTTGATCGCTGGAGTCAACGTGTAGGACAGGCAATGTCGGAGCAACTCAACGGAAAATTATTACTTCCATTTGGAGAAGCGCCTTTCCATCCGTTTTTGAGTTGGGCTACACGCGCCGATACGCTATCGACGTCCCGGTTGGGGCTGTCTATTCATCCGACGTATGGTTTGTGGCATGCCTACCGATTTGCCATTGCACTGCCAGTTGCTGTAACAGGACTGGAGAGTAGCAACATAGAAACCGGTGGTTCGGATCTAACATCGATTTGCAGTCGCTGCGATCTTCAACCGTGTTTAACGATCTGTCCGGTACAAGCATTCAGCGAAGATGGATACGATGTTAAAAACTGTTTTGAGTATCTTGACGAAAATCCTAATGTCCGCTGCCATAAAGAAGGTTGTGAGGCCAGAAATGCCTGTCCGGTGGGCATCGATTTTCAATACGACATGGCACATCGACAATTTCATATGGGACAGTTTTATAGCGCACTACACAAGCGGTATAAGTCTGGTGACACCAAATGAGCGTCAGACTGGGAATTGATACTGGAGGCACTTATACAGATGCCGTTATTATCGATGATGAGCAAAATATTCTTGCATCACATAAACGATTGACAACGCCTTTTGATCTCAGCATCGGAATAAGTAATGTCATATCAGCGCTTCCTGCAGAATTCATCAATGAAATAGACTTAGTCTCGCTATCAACAACGTTATCAACCAATTCGGTCGTTGAGGGGCGGGGCTCACCTATCGCCGTTATTTTGCCTGGCTACAACCAAAAACAAGTACAGAAAAGCGGCTTGCCAAATATCGTGTCGTCAGATCGAATTGTTCTAGCTGCCGGCGGTCATGATGCAATGGGTGTGGAAGTCGATACTCTCGATTTACCTTTAATCAAACAAAAAGTAATAAAGCAAGCTGATCAGGTCTCTGCATTTGCTGTCTCCTCCATGTTTGGCACGCGTAATACCAGTCATGAAATTATTATCCGCGATCTTATTCGAGACGTGACAGACAAGCCCGTAGCCTGCGGTCACGAATTAGCATCGGCACTCGGCGCACCTAGACGAGCTTTAACCGCTGCACTCAATGCGAGAATGATTCCGTTTATCACAACACTGATAGACGCTGTACAACACGTCCTTCAGCAATTTTCCATTAAGGCCCCACTGATGATTGTTAAGGGTGATGGATCTTTAATTAACACAAACACGGCACAACTTCAGCCTGTTGCGACAGTGCTCTCCGGACCGGCTGCCAGCGTCACAGGCGGTTGTGCTCTCAGTGGAGTGAAGGATGGCATTGTCGTTGATATCGGAGGTACTACAACGGATATTGCCGTTGTTAACAATGGCACCGCAGAGTTGTGTGAAGACGGCGCCAGAATAGGCGACTGGCAACCCATGGTGCAGGCTATCAGGGCCTACTCTATCGGTCTGGGCGGTGATAGCGAGATACGCTTTGACGGTAAACTCAGTATCTCTCATCGTAGGGTTGTGCCTATCAGTTTACTTGCCGAGCAACACCCGAGTGTGATGGCAAGTCTTGAGCGACAGATGCATGCATTGACAAATCCTAGGCACAACCGATTTGCATTACCACTGCAGAAAAATGAAATCCTTATTGCACAACTTACCCGTGATGAATTGAGGGCATGGAATTTACTGCTTGAATCTCCTTTGGATATCGATGCACTGGCTGAGTCAGACAGACCATTAACCCGGGCAATCGCACGGCTGGAACGAATGGGATTAGCTATTTATAGTGGCTTTACACCTTCAGATGCCATGCACGTACTTGATCGTGCTAATCATTGGAACAAAGATGCAGCGATGTTAGGAGCTCAGCTTTGGGCACGGCAGATGCGATACCTCTACGGCTGTGGTGATTGGTCATTAGACGACCCCGTTGCGCCAAGCGAGGCGGTATTCGAACTGGTCATAGCTCAAATAAGCCGAAAAATCATTGAAGCAGGCTTGAACCAGCACGGTCTTTTAAATGAAGCTCAATCGTTAAAAATTTCCAGTTTGCTTGGAGATATGGTTTTATCAAACTCGAGCAATGCAGGTACACCACTTTTTGATATGCGTTTTGCGACAAATTATCCGTTGATCGGAGTTGGCGGGCCAGCTGCACAATTTTTACCTCAGGTGGCTGAAAAACTGCGCATGAAACTGATCTTACCCGACTACGCAAATACGGCTAATGCGCTAGGGGCCATTGTCTCAAACGTCATACAGTCTGCCACGGTCACGGTGACCCAACCTCGTCACGGCACCTTTCTCGTATTTTCGAAAGAGGATCCGATGAGTTTTAAAAACCTCGATGAAGCCGTTTCTATGGCTCATGAGTTGGCGCTGGCTAATGCTACCGAACTGGCCTTGAGTTCCGGTGCACAGAAGGTCGAAACACGCATTGAAGAGTCCCGGGAGCATGTTAAACATGATATCGATGGCGAGCTATTTGTCAGTGCAATTATTACGGCTTTTGCCTCAGGTCCACCTGAACGTGCTCACTGAAATAGGGTCCAATCTACTCGTATCATCAAAAATCCGTGAATCAGTTATTTATTAGTACAAAGCGACTTGAGACGTAGAAGTCGTTAAAACGTGCGGCCTTTGACGAACAGATAAAAAAGGCGGCATCTAATTATCGACAGGTGTTTAATCTGATTCTCAGTCCTATAAAATGGATCAAACACCGATCTCATAGATCTCCACTTTTACTGCCTATGAAAGACTTACCCAATCAACGACGAGCAGCTGATCATTTAGTTGATCTACTCATTGCTCAAGGCATTGACACAGCATTTGGTGTGCCCGGAGAGAGCTATCTGCCGGTATTGGATGCTATGCACGGTAGAGACTCGGAATTCAAATTTATAACTTGCCGACAGGAAGGCGGTGCCGCTATGTCGGCTGACGCTTACGGGAAATTGACTGGTAGGCCAGGCATCTGTTTTGTTACCCGCGGACCAGGTGCAACTAACGCGAGTGCGGGTCTTCACATTGCGTATCAGGATTCAACCCCAATGATTCTTTTCATAGGCCAGGTTGGACGAAAATTTAGAGACCGTGAAGCCTTTCAAGAGATGGACTACCGACATGTCTTTGGACAAATGGCTAAGTGGGTTGCTGAAATCGATGATGCATCGCGTATCCAGGAATATGTAAGTCGTGCTTTGCGAGTCGCCATGTCAGGTCGGCCGGGGCCTGTCGTTTTATCACTCCCAGAAGATATGCTTTACGACGTTGTACACGCTCCGATGCCAGCTGCTTATATCGAGCCACCTCGGTATCAGCCATCAGAGGGCTCACTCAAACAATTAAAACCATTGCTTCAAGAAGCACGACATCCGTTGGTACTCGTCGGAGGAAAAAGTTGGACAGAGGCTGGGAAAAACGCTCTAAGGAGATTTTGCGAAAAACAACATCTGCCGGTTGCCAGCTCGTTTCGTTGTCAGGACCTGTTCGATAATAATCACCAGAACTACATAGGTCATTTTAACGTCGGGAAAACACCCTATCTGTCAGAGCAACTACAGCAATGCGATTTGTTACTCGTTATTGGAGCGCGCTTAGGGGAGATCACAACGGCAAGCTATTCACTTATTGATGCACCAGTACCTCAACAAAAACTTGTACATGTTTATCCTGAGCCGGAGGAGATAGGCCGAGTGTATGAGCCAACATTATCGCTGGTTTCTGACTGCGAAAGTTTTTGTAGCGCCGTTGCAGAATGGGAACCTATAGAGCGGAAGGTTGAACATTCTATTGAAATTGCGCGTGACCAGTATTCGACATTTAGTCAATCTGATTCTGTCGATAATGATTTACTTTCCGAATGCCTTGAAGTCATGAACGCCAATATGCAAAATCCCACGGTTATTTGCAACGGTGCAGGAAACTATACGGCATGGGTACATCGCTTTATTCGATACGGCGATTCGGTCCGGCAACTTGCACCAACATCCGGTTCGATGGGATACGGCCTGCCCGCGGCAAATGCTGCAGCATGCTTATTCCCCGATAGTGACGTGTTTGCATTCGCCGGAGACGGGTGTTTTATGATGACATGCCAGGAGTTGGCAACCGCATGTCATTTTGCGCTTAACCTCACCATTGTCGTCGTCAACAATGGGCGATATGGCACCATCAGAACCCATCAGGAACGGGAGTTTCCAAGTAGAGTCTCGGGTACTGATTTAATGAATCCAGATTTCTGTGCGCTAGCAGAATCCTGCGGTGCACAGTCTGCTCGTGTAACGCATGTCGATCACTTCAAACAAGCCCTCGTCAACGCCTCGCAGCACAAAGGGGTTACATTGATAGAAATCATGCAAGAGCGCCATCTCTCTTCTCCCGGCAAGCAACTTCTCAACTAACGTACTGGTTCACACGCAGGACATAGCCTGAGTAAACCTTAGGGCCTATGGCTATGGCTATCAATAGCGTCGATTTTTATTAATCGAGAAGTAACTGGGTTACATAAGATTCAACTCAGGAAAATGACCATTTTTCCGATATTTATCTAATGTCTAAATAATTTGCATTAGATTTTAATGAATGATCATCTAGCATCCTTGCTGTCTACAAGCACTACTCTCGAAGCTAGTCAGTCAGATCTACTCATCAATGAGTTGATCGTTCCTAATGCGCAGACTACATTTGGGCAAGAGCATGGCTTCCCTGACATTAAGTCATTTGACGACTATCGCCAATCTGTACCTTTGACAGATTACGAAGGCATACGACACTACGTGGATAGTGTCAGTAGTGGTGAGCAACACGTTCTGACACACGCTAGAACACTGGCTTTGTTTCAAACCAGTGGATCAATGTCAAAACCCAAATACATCCCTGTGACTACTGAACTGATGCGTCAGAAGGTAGGAATGTTCGCCGCATTCTGGGAAAAAATATACCAAGACTATCCTGATGTTCGTGATGGAAAAATGGTCAGTAATTTTTCTGATTCGAGCGAACCAGAGAAATTGTCATCAGGTTTGTCGGTGTATTCTGAGTCGAGCTTCTGGTCAAAACGCGGTAGAAGTTTGCATTCATTAGACCGATGGCCGTTGCCGACTGAGATCCGCAGCGTGAAGGATCCGGACTTGCGCGCTTACGCTAGTGCTCGGATATTGCTTCAATCAGACCTTCACTGCATCATGTGCTTAAACCCAAGCACGCTGTTACATTTCTGTCGCACCCTGGAAGAACACCTTCCGGAGCTTCGTAGCGGCCTCGAAAATGGGTGTTGGGGTGGTGAGAACGACCCAGCCTTATCGAAGCTTGAGGACACTCACTACAAAGAACTCTCGCAGCATCTCATCAGCAATGCTGATGCTGCAAAAAGAATAGATGAATCCTTATCATCAGGGTCATCAGTAGAACTTAAACGTTTATGGCCGATGCTAAACGTCATAATTTGTTGGCATTCTAAAGTTGTTCAGCCGTACTTCGTGCAGTTAGCCCCTTATACCAAGGGTATCGCCACGCGCGACTACATTACACAATCAAGCGAATGCATGATGGCAATCCCTCTTGAAGACGGGATGAGCGGGGGTATTCTTGCCCATACAGCACATTTCTTCGAGTTTATACCCGAGAACCAATGCCATAAGAGTGATCCACAAACGCTAGGTGCCTGGGAGCTAACCATTGGAGAGCGATATGAGATTGTGGTTAGTACTGGCGGCGGTTTGTATCGATATCGAATGGGCGACTGCGTACAAGTAAACGGTACGGCAGGCAATGCACCGGTCATCGAGTTCCTGTACCGAGTGGGCAGAACCTCAAGTATGACGGGTGAAAAGTTAACCGAGTTTCAAGTCATTTCTGCTGCAGCAAATGCATCAAATTACTGCGGCTTTTCACCGGAGGAATTTCTTTGTTTTCCGTGTAACGGGCATAAACCTCACTATGCAATCGCTATGGATGAAGGCAGTCAAATAATTTCCGATGATAAGCTCTCTTCATGGGCTGAACAGTTCGACCAAGAGCTAAGGCTCATCAATTCTGAGTATTCTGATAAATGTGAATCTCAAAGGCTTGGTAACGTTGTTGTGTTCAAAGCGGCGAATGGAACGCTGAGAAGTAAACGCCTTCAACGTAGAAAAGCCGGTGTTAGCGAAGAACAGGTCAAAAGTGAAGTCCTGAGTGCCGAACTCGATTGGCACAAAGGGAAAGAGGACGTAGTGCGAGTTTCATGAAGCTTCGTAGCCTCACTCTCTATCATCTGGACATTCCTTGTAAGAATGAATTTACGCATTCCAGAGTAACGAGAAACAGCAGTGAAGTTATTCTGGCGAAATTGATCACCGATTCCGGTCAGATCGGTTGGGGTGAAATGCTACCTCGGTCGTTTGTTACGGGTGAAACCATCGATAGCATTATGTCCGATGATCATTCTGACGTACTTATCTCGTTGCTGGACAAAGAGCTCAATTCAGCAGGTTTTACACAATGGATACACGACCATCTTAATAATGGCCATACCTCCTTATCATTTATTGGAGGGGTAGAGATGGGGGTTATCGACCTGCTATCACAGACGGGTCAGCTCGATCTGGACTCCATGATAGGAGCAAAAAGAGGCGATGGCGTAGGTCGCTGCGTAACTGTGGGCCTCGACTGCGAGCCAAACGAAATAAGAGCTCGATTCATTTCGTCCAGACTAAAAAAAGCCACGGCAATTAAGCTCAAAGTAGGTCAAAGCCTGGACAGGGACGTGGAATGCATATTGCAACTTTCGTCTCTGTGCAAGGGCTCTGTGGAGTTACGGTTAGATGGCAATGGTATACAAACGTTTAATTCGACGTCAGATCTACTGAATAGTATCGACGTGCACCACATTCACTCGTTTGAAGAACCGCTTGTACTTGATGATGCAGCTCGACAGGACGGACTAAGGGAGTTACATCAGCGCTATAACGTAGATTTTATGGCTGATGAAGCAGTGTGCTCCATGAAAGATGCAGAAAACATCGCCAGCGACGGAAGTTACCAGCTATTTAATATTCGCGTAGGAAAACACGGTGGTGTATGCGCCAGTGCGGCCATTCGGGATTTCGCAAAATCGAAGGGCATCGGCGTTGTGGGCGGTTCAATGGTAGGGGAGACATCTGTATTAACACAGGCCTCCACTGTTTTTCTCAGCCGAAGCCCCACCCTAAATTACGTTGAAGGATTGGGTCAAAACCGAAGCTGGCTTTTACACGATCCACTACAACAGACAGACGACGTATCAGACCATATTTTTAACCGATTCACAGCTGACGAAGCAGTCATAGAAAAGACACTGATTCGTCAGCGTGAAATCACACTTTAAACGAGAGATAACATATCACCATGAGCATTGAAAACGAAGTATCCGAATTCATCAAGAGCCTGAAGCCAAACGTTCCAGATTTCACAGCAGACGAAAATCTACTGGAAAACGACATTCTAGACAGTGTTGCTATGATGGAGCTGGTTCTATGGAGCGAAGGTGAGTACAACTTCACCGTTGACACTGATGACTTGACGCCCGAGAACTTCGCAACACTGAACGCTATCGTTGCATATATTAATACGAGCGTTTCAAAGGCGGCCTAATCGTGCTTTATTCGGTACTCGAAGAGATTGTAGAACAGCATCCTAATCGAACAGCACTGGTTTCCGGAGACACGGAGTGCAGTTATTCCTTGTTATGGACGTTAAGCGATCAATTAGCTGACAGCTTACGTCAACAAGGCGTTGTGGCCGGAGATCGGGTAGCAATACTGTCAGACAACAGCATTGAATCTGTTGTTGCCTGGTGGGCTGTTGTTAAGTGCAATGCAATCTGCCTCAATTTAAATGAAAAATTGAAACCCAGCGGGTTCGAGTACCTTATTGAAGATGCGTCGCCTAAGCTGTTTTTGTTCGGAACGGCCGAAATGCAAGAACTACTTCCTGTTAGCGTTGATCATCTCGTTCTTGATGAATACGAGTGGGACGTAAAGTACGCGGCGGCCACTGATAGCCAAACCCAAGAAAAAAGCCAGCAAAACGATGATCCTGACTCAATTGCCAGTATTGTCTACACATCTGGCAGTACGGGCAATCCTAAAGGCGTTTGTCTGACACATGCAAATTTGCTGTCTGTAGGTAATATCGCCGCCGATGGTTTTGCACTGACAGAAAACGATCGCTACCTTATGGTTGTACCGCTACATTACATCCATGGCCTTATGATGATGGTGTCCTTACAGGTGCGAGGTGCCAGTCTGGAATTCATGCCTAATTTTATCTTTCCGACAGCTGTCACTCAGCGTTTGGCAGATAAAGAAATAACTGGCTTTTCTGGCGTACCGTTTCATTTCTCAGCTCTGATGGATCGCGGCAACTTCTTGAATTCAGACCTGCCTCATTTGCGTTGGGTCTGCGTAACGGGCGGTACATTCACACCTGAGAGAATCCAACAGGTCAATCAACACAAGCCAGAGTTGGAAATTCATATCGCTTACGGCCAAACAGAATGCTCTCCTCGCATTACGATGCTTGATCCAGCGAGAGTTACCAGTAAGCCGACATCGGTGGGCTCGGTTGCGCCAGGACTTACCATTCAATTCCTGGACGACGAAGGAAATGAAGTTCCCGATGGTCAAACGGGTGAATTGGTCGTTGCAGGTGCCAATGTCATGCATGGTTATTGGAACGATCCTGAAAATACTGCAAAGGTCATTGATGAACAAGGTCGACTACACACGGGAGATCTCGCTTATCGCGATGAAGACGGAGATGTCTTTATCCGAGGCCGGGTTCAGGCAATGATTAAATCCGCAGGAGAGCGTATTTTTCCTGAAGAATTAGAAGCCATATTAATCAAACATCCAGCTGTGGAGAATGTTGCCATCGTTGGGCAAACAGATGCCCTTTACGGTCAGATCGTTGAGGCTCATGTGGTACTTCAATCTGAATATTCCGCAAAGCAAGAAGAGAGCTTAAAAGCTGTAGAAACTTACTGTTTAGAACAGGTACCGTTTGCTCGCGCACCAAGACGGTATCAACAGTGGGATGAGTTTCCTTTAAAGGCGAACGGTAAGATTGACAAGCAATATCTAATACAGTTTTCCAATGCCGCCTAAATCAGAACATGATCTTCGCAGCTTTGTTCTGAGTGTCCAGGAAAAATCCCCAAGGGACTTCCTTGAAGTTGTTGAACCACTAGATGCAAGCTGGGAAATGGCTGCATGCACGATTGGATTTGAAAAGAAGCTTCGTGTACCGCTTCTCCAATATTCCAGTATAAAAGACTCTACCTATCCGATTGTTCAGAACGTCTGCTCGTCGTTGCAAAGAATTGCACGCTCACTGGATATCACCGTTGATGAGCTGGAGCATCGTATTGATACCGCTTACGACAACCTCATCCCATCAGAAGAAGCTAATACCGGACCGGTAAGGGATATTCAATTCAAAGGTAATGACGTAAATTTATTTGATTTACCCAAGATTAGGTATTCGGCAGGAGAAACTCACGGATACCTCAGTGCTGCCTGTGTGGTTGCTATCGATGAAAGCACGGGTGCTCAAAATTTAAGCTTCCATAGGCTGATGATCAATAGCGAAAATCAGTTGGTGATTTACATGACCCCAGGTGGTCATCTAGATACCATATTTCAGGAAAATCGCAGACGTGGAGTTGACACACCTGTTGCCGCTTTTATCGGATCTCATCCATTGTGGTCACTGGGCAGTTTGGCCGCGGGCAAGCTCTCGCTGGATGAGTACTCTGTTATCGGCGGCTTATTGCAGGAGCCTTTATGCGTCATTCCGGCGCACCATCATCCTAAATTACTCATACCGTCCCATGCAGAATTTTCGCTAGAAGGTGTGCTGAAGCACGACGAGACCGCAAGTGAGGGACCTTACGGCGAGGCGTTTGGGTATTCATCGAGCAAAGAAAATCGCCCAGTGTTTGAGGTTCAGCTAGTATCGCATCGAAAAGATGCGCTGTTTCAAGATATCGTTCCCGGTCATCAGGAACATATGATTATGACAAGTGTTGCCATACGGGTACACTTGAATAGAACGTTAAAAAAACAATACGAGTGGGTCCATGAAGTCTTTCTACCTGCTCCCATGACTGCGTATATAGGTGTATCTGATGATGTCGATTCAGACGGCATTCGAGAAATGCTCGAACAGGTGCTACAAAACGAACGGTTTGTAAAAATTGTCTGTGTATTCGACGCCAATATTACTCTGTCTAACGCGAAAGAGACTCAAAAAGCGATAGCCTGTCATGTTCAAGCGCATAATGATTTGGTGATGCTTGAGGGCGTCTCTGGCAACGGACTCGATCCGTCCGAATTAGATGGAAAAACCACCAAATGGGGCTTAAATGCAACCGCTACAACCATCCGCAATGGCTCGGTGAACACCAATCAGATACCCGAAGAAGTATCTGCCCGATTAGACGTCAATAGCATATTAAAACGAGCCCTGGCGGGCGAGGGTAAAGCTACCTGATTGATCTGCCACCGTCGACGGTGAGTAGATGACCATTAATAGATCCGGCGCCGTCGCTGGCTAAATACGTTACTGCCGACGCGATATCATCAACGGATACGAGCTTTTTCTGAGGATTATCGTCCTCCATCATCGCCCTCTGCTCATCAATACTAATGCCTTTAAGCTTTGCGCGAGCGCCATGGGTTTGCTCGAATAGGCTGGTGTGGACCGTACCTGGTTGTACAGCGTTAACCGTGATACCCAAAGACGCGACTTCTAGCGCGAGAGATTTCACCAGACCGGCAACACCTGCTTTTGATGCAGCATAGATGGCATTGTAGGCTGCGCCGATAGTGCCTGAGATGGATCCAATGTGAATAATGCGCCCGTATTTTTGTCGAGTCATGATTCGCGCGCAAGCTTTTGACAGAGTAAACGCTCCCATGAGATTAACCTGCAGCACTTCATTGCAACGTTCAATGTTAGCTAGTGCAACTGGTGCCACGTAGCTAATGCCTGCCGAGTTTACTAGCACATCCAATTTCCCATGCTCTTGAAAGGCGGCTTTAACCATCGTCTCAATGGACTCTGTGCTCGCCATATCAAATTGTAAACAGCTAATCTCAAGTCCCTTTTTCTCGAAGGCTTCTGACAGCTGCGTTAATTCATCAAGGGTGCGGGCAGCTGCGATAATAGAATAGCCGGCACTGGATAGATGTTCGCAAGTTGCGTAGCCAATACCACGGCTACCGCCGGTCACTAAGGCTACCTTCTTGGTTTGAAATTGTTCGCTCATTGACTCGTTAATATCCTGTTTCCTGTCAATTTAATCAACTAGCCCCACGGCGTGATGCGTACATCACCGGGGCGATCAACCCAACCGGTCTCTTCTGCTACCCATTGCTTACGCAATTGCAGATCACCATCCGCTTTGTTGATAAACACATTGGTTAGCCATTGCTGATCATCCCGTTCCGGATAGTCCGTTCTAATATGGCTACCTCTGCTTTCAGTACGATA
>CAZCKD010000017.1:26293-29456 GCA_964498925.1 uncultured Granulosicoccaceae bacterium | reverse complement strand
CAGTTGTAAACCCCCGACCTCTCGAAGGCTCATGACGTATGCCGTCATCGCATTGATAACGTCTTCACTGGCGTTTGGATTGATCACCACATCTAGATCATCCGGGGATGTGTTTCCGCCACACCCTATGAAACGAATAGTGTCAGCATGTGCGAACTTCAGTGCGGTTGTTGTCAGCCTGTATAGAGGTGCAATGCCCTCGACAACACCGTTGACTTTCGCAACGACGATATACAGTTCACCTATATCGCCATAGTGCTCCCACCACAGTCTTCGCCAGTACCAGGTATTAAAGAGTCCACTTTGCGAAGACGCTTTGTGAATTCTCACCCAGTCATCTTCCAGGCGATCGAAGTCTTCGATCGTCTGCAGACAAACGACTTCAATATTCTCGTCCATGGATTCGTTCAATGTGACGTCCTTGAGAACTTAACTTGCGCGCCGTGCGAATGAAGCCGGGCGTGCGTCATCTAGTTTTCGAATACCAAATTCGCAATCCGGATCGACTTGTAGGTTAGTCACGTAGGTTGCCGCGCGATCCTTTCTTGGAAAAGGGCGTACCTTATTGATCGCCCTAAAAGCGAAGCGTTTGAAAGAAGGGATAAGCCCATCTTCTGCCATGCTTCGATTTTTCATACCGAACATACCCCGAAGTACGAAGCGATTAGCTAGCTGCACGTATTGCCGTTTATAAATCGTCGGTGTGTAATAGCTGGTTGCCAGAGACACATTCATATCGACGTTTTGCAATCTGTGTGGACCATTGTGTGGCCATGAAGCTACGTCACCGGGCTGTAGAAGAAACTCTTCAGCCTTGTCGTCAAACCCAGGCTCATACGGGAGGTTTTCATCGATCTCACCTGCGTAAATGTCTTCGAACAGGTTTTGCGGAACTAGATCGGAATCCATTGCGGGATACACCCATAATCGCTTCTGGCCGCGCATATGCCAAAGCATGTTAGGTTCTGCGTCGAGATGGTAGTAAACCTGTGCGCCGGGCGAGCTAATCAGCAACGTGCTGTAATTTGCAACGGGGTTTTGCAAGTGTGGGCAGTTTTCATCCAAGTGTGCATACATGCCTTCAATGAGTTGTTTGTAGTCATCACTGACTTCTTCGACATGGGTGATGTTGAGCCAGAGCCTGCCGTGTTCAACAGCTCGCCACAAATCATCTCCACTGGTACCCTCAGCAATATCGACACAAGACCATTGTTCGGGACGGCACGGGTCATCACCCATCGTGAAAGCCTGAAGCCACTTGCGAGGGTAATCATCTAATAATGCCACCAGCGCTGCCTTGTCGAACAGCGTACGTTGGTGGTACTCGTGCTGGTTAACCATGGGCACGTTGCCGAACTGGCCGTAGTCTTCTTTTGTCCACGACATCGGTTGTTGATTGTTCATATCGGCTTTCTGCACGTTAGTCTGGTTGAACATCTAAATTTAGTTTTGTCCATATCCTCCGGGTATAGCGGCTTGAAATTTGCTGCCATGAATACCTGGAATACGGGTTCCACGAATATTATTTCGGTAGTGGAGAATGTTGCTTAAGTCTTTTTTCTATAAAGCGTTGAATAAGGTGTGTTCTGCTGATGTAACGCAGGTACTTTTTATGGACAAGCGCACATTTCCGGGGGTTACTAGCTCACCAGACATCGTTTGCCGCACTCTCAACGCAAGTGATTTGTCGAATCTTGCTCATTTGGGTCAGTTTGGAATTAATGACTCTCTCGTGACTGATTTCGAAAACCTTGGCTTTCGGTGTGTCGCTGCTACGGTTAACAGTAATGTCGTCGGTGTTATTTTCCTCGGTAGCGGATTCGTTCCCGCTCGACATAACAGTGGCGGTGGTCGATTCAACGGTATCGCCGTAGAAGTTCCTCATGGCTGCTTCTATCTTTTCAAGGTCGATGTCGACCCTGAACATAGAGGTAAGAGAATCAACGCTGCGATGATCGCTTTTGCTGTTGATGAACTCGCTAGCGAGGGGCTTACTGCGATCGTGACCACGACTGATTGGACGAACGTTTCTTTTCTTAAGAGTTCGGCCCGATTGGGGTTTCAGGTTAAGGGTTACGCGTCTGAATTTGTCTTTGCCGGTACACATTTGTATCAATTACCTAAGCCGATTGAAGTTAAGAGCGGAAAGTCAGTTTCATATGCTAAAGCTCTAGCCTCAGATGTCATCCGTTTCAGGCGGGAATAGTACCGGTCCAGTAGAGTAACCGAGTGAGTTTGTGGACTGCTTCCAATCTCTTTAGGCGAGCGTGAAGCAGTTTTAGATAATCTAAACATGGTTCGTTGTTGGCATTCGGGCTACACTTTCTCTACTAACTACGCAATCAATAGCTTTGGCGTCATGCAAATAGACTTCGGATTTTCAACGCTTGACCTCGTAGCCTTGTCTTGGTTTTTTCTGGTTTGGGTCGGGCATTTTTATTTAATTAATCGTTCTCGTTTTTATAAAAAAACGATTAGTCATGCGATGGCGATACAGCGTGAGCGATGGATGCTCAATGTGGTTGCGCGTAATGACTCCCCAGTCGATGCCATTTTGCAGAACGGTTTACAGCAAGGCGTGCTGTTCTTTGCCTCTACTACTGTCTTATTGCTTGGTGGTTTAGCCGCAGGTTTAGGTGCTGCAGACAGAGGGGTAGCGCTGTTACAAGAAATCCCTCTGGTTACAACCAGTACGCAACTTCAATGGGAATTTAAACTCCTGCTAATTATGTTCATTTTCGTTTTCGCCTTTTTTAAGTTTGCGTGGAGCTATCGGCTGTACAACTACATACTGATACTTATCGGTGCGACACCCAAGAATACTAATAATGAGGGCGAAGAACCGACACCTGAAAGGCTAAAAAACTACGCGAAAAAAATGGCATCGATGCATACGCTGGCAGCCAGACATTTTACGACCGGTTTAAACGCCTATTTTTTTGGACTCGCCGCTTTCGCCTGGATGATCAACGGCTGGTTTTTTATGGGCGCAACCATCTGGGTAGCCTTAGTTTTGTACAGACGCGCCTTTCATTCAGAGTTTTCAAAAATTCTAAAAACAACTACTCACTTATAGCGAGTGAATATGACACGCTTTGATGCGCAGGTGTAAGAGCTAGCTGAAGTGCTCTTCGAAGGTGGACTCGTCAAATCCTACGAGGAG
>CAZCKD010000017.1:0-26193 GCA_964498925.1 uncultured Granulosicoccaceae bacterium | reverse complement strand
GTAAGAGCTAGCTGAAGTGCTCTTCGAAGGTGGACTCGTCAAATCCTACGAGGAGTTGATCACCGAACTGCATGACAGGTCGTTTGATGATGCTGGTATTTTCTATCATCAGTGCAATGGCTTTACTTTGGTTAAGACCTGACTGTTGATCTTCGCTAAGCTTGCGCCAAGTTGTGCCACGTTTATTAAGGAGCACTTCCCAGCCGACTTTTTTACACCATTGAGTCAGCGTTTTACTGTCTATGCTGTCTTTCTTGTAGTTATGAAAATCATAGCTGACCGAATTCCCGTCAAGCCATTTTCTGGCTTTCTTAACGCTATCGCAATTGGGAATGCCGTAAAGGGTAATCTGGTCAGCCATGATGTTTCTCTAGTGAATCAGCGAGTCTTATTCGGCGAGTCGTAGTAGCTCGTTAATGCCAACCTTGCTGCGAGTTTTTTCATCGACGCGCTTAACAATGACGGCACAGTAAAGACTGTACTTGCCGTTGTCAGATGGAAGATTTCCAGAAACCACAACAGAGCCTGCAGGAATTCTACCGTAGGTGACTTCATCTCGTTCGCGATCATAGATACGCGTGCTTTGGCCGATGTATACACCCATTGAAATTACCGAACCTTCTTCAACGACAACGCCTTCGACAACTTCAGATCGCGCACCGATAAAACAATTGTCTTCAATGATCGTAGGGGACGCCTGGAGTGGCTCAAGTACACCACCAATGCCGACACCGCCGGATAGATGAACATTTTTGCCAATTTGTGCGCACGAACCAACCGTCGCCCATGTGTCTACCATAGTGCCCGAATCGACATACGCACCGATATTGACGTAAGAGGGCATGAGTACTGTGTTGGGCGCAATGAAGCTGCCTTTACGAGCCATTGCAGGAGGCACAACACGTACACCGCTAGCTTGGAATTCATTGGCACTCATGTCGCCGAACTTGGAAGGCACCTTGTCGTAGAAACGCGTAAAGCCGCCAGCTTCGATGGGTGCGTTGTCGCGCAGTCGGAATGATAGAAGTACTGCTTTTTTTAACCACTCGTTAACCTGCCAATCACCGACACCTTTAGGCTCAGCCACTCGCTCTTTTCCGGAGTCGAGTAGGGCGATAGCTTGTTCTACGGCTTGCCCGATCTCGCCACCAGCAGAATCAGTATTTACTGAATCTCGATTTTCCCATGCATCATTGATGATGCTTTCAAGTTCACTCATTTTATTTAATCTCTATATGAAGTGTGATGCCTAGAGGCAGCGGTTAATTCGATTGGCAGCTTCAATGCAATCTTCAAGTGGAGCTACCAATGCTAATCGAAGGCGGTTAAGTCCCGGATTGTCATCTTCCGGGCTGGCGGCGCGAGCCAGGTAACTACCCGGCACGGCACGAACGTTTTGTTCGGCTAGAAGACGCTGGGTAAAGTTTTGATCATCTACGGGGAGCTCAGGCCATAAATAGAAGCCAGCCGGGGGTGTCGTGATGGACAAATTTTTACCCAAAATGTCGACAACCGCTGAATATTTTTCGTCATAAGCGAGCCGATTTTCAGTGACATGTTGTTCATCGCTCCATGCCGCAATGCTTGCGCTTTGAACCGCACCGGACATGGAACAACCGTGATAGGTCCGGTAGGCCGCAAATTGATCGATGATGTCTTTGTCACCGGCAACGAAGCCCGAGCGCAGGCCCGGCAGATTGGATCGTTTAGATAAACTGTGGAATACGAGGCAACGTTTAAAATCTTCTCGCCCCATCGCGTGAGCGGCTTGCAGTAAACCGCAAGGAGCACCGGCGTTCGACCGGTAGATTTCGCTGTAGCACTCGTCGCTGACAATGACAAAGTTATGTTTGTCAGAGAGTTCGATGAGTCGTTGGAGTGCTGCCATTGAATTAACGGCGCCCGTAGGGTTCCCCGGTGTGCAAATATAAATTAATTGTGCGTCAGCTAATTGTTCTTCCGGGATGTCTGACAAATTATTATCTGCATTTTCGTCGATGGAATAGAAAACCGGTTGGCAGCCCGCCAGAAGAGCAGCACCCTCATAGATTTGGTAAAACGGATTCGGCATCAGCACCGAACGGGATTTTGCATGCCTATCCAATACACACTGACCGATAGCGAAGAGTCCCTCGCGGGTTCCGTTGACCGGAAGAATATGGTTTTCGGCCAAACCAGAGGCATTAGAAAGCTTGAATCTTTGTGTCAGCCATTTCGCGATCACCTCTCTCAACTCTATGGTGCCGCGTGTACTCGGATATTTTTCCAACGAACGCAAGGACTCAGTCAGTGCATCAAACACGAACTGTGGGGCGGCATGTTTTGGTTCACCAACAGATAACGATATGGGGTGCATATCGGCTGGATTGATGCCCTCAAGCAGTGCCCGCAATTTTTCGAACGGGTACGGTTGCAGCAAGCTGAGTTCTGGATTGGTCATTCGCGTATTATACGGTAGCTAAAGCGCCTAACGAGCTCCGATTGAACACAGATTCCATTGTAAAAGCGACCGATCACTGGATTGATACTTTAGTCATCGGGCAAAACCTCTGTCCGTTTGCCAGCGCAGTGCGCAGAAAGGGGTTGTTGCATATTGCGGTGGCAGGCAGCGACAGTCTTGAATCGACCCTACAGTTTCTGGCTGATGAGGCGCTGGCGCTGAAAAATGCGGATCCGCAGGCAACGACCTTGGTGGTCGTTCCCAATGGATTGAACGAATTCGACGATTATCTCGATGCGCTGGCTGTGGCGGATGCTTTGCTAACCGATCTGGGCTTTGAGGGTGAGTTGCAATTAGCCAGCTTCCACCCGCAGTACCAATTTGAGGGTACCGATGCCGACGATGTCAGCAATTGGACCAATCGAGCCCCATTTCCTATCTTCCACTTGCTCAAGGAATCCAGTGTTTCACTTGCGGTCGACGGTCATCCCGATCCGGACAGCATTCCTGAGAAAAATATAGCTACCCTAGAAAGATTGGGCTTAGAGCGGATTTTTGAACTGCTGGAAGGGCCAAGCACGCACTGAACGATGCGTTCCTAAGTTCGGGCATTTAAGCTATCGCTGCAAAAGCTAAGGCTCAGACTATCCTCTATACAGAGTTATTGAGGATTTAAAATGGCTGGTAACAATCCGCTTGATGATTTACTGCGGCAATTAAAGAATGCAACGGCCTCTGACGGCAAGAGCAATACAAACGGCTCCGGCAATGTCACGCAGGGTTCATTCGGCAAGCCACCAGGTTCAGGAGGCGGCAGTTTTCTGGGTGGTTTGGGCTTATTTGCGATCCTTGGCATCGTCTATCTAGGATATACGGCGTACTACACCATACCCAGTGACTCGGTAGGCATCGTTCAGCGTTTTGGTCAGTATGTGTCTGAACAAGATCCGGGCTTGCATTTTAAAATACCGTTAGGCGTTGATAAAGTCACCATACTGCCGGTAAAGCGTCAGCTTAAGCAAGAGTTCGGATTTGCAACGGCAGGCGCTACCAACCGCAGCCAGAATCGGCCGGATTTTGCCCAACAAAGTCAGATGGTTACCGGAGACTTAAACGCGGCTCTGGTTGAATGGGTGGTGCAATATAGAATTGCTGAACCTAGAAAGTACTTGTTCGATGTGCGTAATCCCGGGGAGACGCTTCGTGATCTTTCTGAGTCAGTAATGCGTGTTGTTGTTGGAGATCGGTCTGTGGATGAGGTCATCACGATTGGTCGACAGGAAATTGAAACTGTCGCACTAGCCGACATGCAGCAGCTTGTGGCGAAGTACGAGATTGGCGTCAGCATCGATCAGGTACAGCTAAAGAATATCAACCCACCACGTCCGGTACAGGCCTCATTTAATGAAGTAAACCAGGCGCAGCAAGAGAAAGAAAGTCTGATTAATGCGGCCAGACGTGAATACAACAAGGTTATCCCGCTGGCTGAAGGGGAGAAGGATCAACGCATCCGCGCAGCAGATGGCTACCGGTTAAAACGTATTAACGAAGCAGAAGGTGATTCGGCCAGATTTAACGCGGTTTTGACCGAATACAGCAAAGCACCTGAGGTGACTCGTCGTCGAATCTATATAGAAACCCTGCAAGAAGTGCTGCCGACTCTGGACAACAAGATCATCATGGATGAAAAAGCGCAGCAGATGCTTCCCCTGATGCACCTTAATTCTCAGGAGACAGCGCGATGAAAATTACGAGCATTTTGATCGCGATCATTGTTGCCGCAGTACTTCTGGTGCTATCCGGTGCTTTATATACAGTTGATGAAACTGAACAAGTCATCATTACGCAATTCGGGAAACCGGTGGGTGAACCCGTGACGGAAGCGGGATTAAAATTCAAGACACCGTTTATACAAGACGTGAATCCGGTGGATAAACGAATCTTGGAATGGGATGGCTCACCGAGCAATATGCCCACCAAAGATAAGCTCTATATCGCCGTTGATCTTTTTGCTCGCTGGCGAATAACAGATCCATTGCAGTATTTTTTGCGATTACGGGATGAGCGCAGTGCACAGTCTCGCTTGGACGATATCCTGGGTAGTGAAACTCGCAACGCAGTGGCGAAACACGAATTAATCGAATTGGTTCGTACCACCAAAGATCGCGTGCCTTTGCGCGATGCCTCGCTGCTGGACAGCGGTGACACGGCGCTCGGAGGATTGGTACCGATCCGTAAAGGCCGTGCTTTGGTGGAAGAAGAAATATTTGCTGCCGCAGCGCCCAAAGTAGATGTATTTGGCATCGAACTGCTTGATATCCGTTTTAAACGGATTAACTACAATGAGAGTGTGCGGCCTAAAATCTACGAGCGGATGATCAGTGAGAGACGGCAGATTGCTGAACGATTTCGTTCTGAGGGTAACGGGGAAGCAGCTCGAATCAATGGTAATCGAGAGCGAGAACTGAACCGTATTCGGTCCGAAGCCTACCGCGAAGTGGAAGAAATTCGTGGGGACGCAGATGCTAAAGCGACGGAAATTTATGCAGCTGCGTATAATCAAACCGCGGAAGCTGCAGATTTCTACGAATTTCAGAAAACAATGGATATGTATAAGTCGGTGATGAAGGACAATTCCACGCTGATTTTGTCGACAACCAGTGAAGCCTTTGAATACCTGAAGTCAATGAATCCCACAGGAGAGAACTAAGCCATGACTGATTACTCAGCAGATGTAGCCAAGTTTGTAGATTCACCCGATCAGACCTGTATTGACAATATTGTCAAATATTGCGGTATTGCATTAAGAAGCAGCAAAGACGCGGCACTCGTGTCTAGTTCTGATAAAGCAGAATTGGGTCGTGTACGCGATGGTTTTGCCAAGAAAAAGCTGGAGTTAGATGCAGATGCAGCTGATGCCGGTATTGCAAAAGTCTGCGAGCAAATGAAAGGAACACGGCAGAAAAGCCGCGTGACTTTTTATTATCTTCTTGCTCAGGCAACTAACACGATGGACAAGATTTCTTAATCGATCACGTATTGATTAGATGCGCAATTGAATTTGCGTAGTAGTTTATGAGGGCGTGCTCTTTCGGGTTTACCGAGAGCACCCCTTCATCGTCCACCAGAATATGACGTAACGTAAGCATTCTTACACCGACATCAACAGCGTAGTTGTAGTCGCCTCGTGGAATGTAGGCTCGGTGTCCCTGCGCTTCAAGCGATTCTAATAATTCCAAAACCGCGGCTTTTAACTCTAACGTGCTGTATTGAGCATCCAGGTCTTTTGCGAAAAGGCTTGTGACTAACGCTACCGGCAATATGGGAGTGATTTCTCCAACACGTTGCATCAGGTTATCTGCCAGCAGAGTGATATCGGTGAGTTCGCCTGCCTTCAGCTCTCTTTCGTTCATCCACTGTTTCAGCGATACCGGTTGGCCGAAGTTTACGCAGGCATAGCCGTTTCGGTAGCGCGTTCCCCAGATAGATTGCCATAGGGTCTTTCCCAAATAGCGCGTGAACGTACCTGTTGCGGCAACCAAGCCTCTGCGAGGGAGTTTTTCGGCTGAACGAAGTAAGGTTCTGTCTTCAATGACCCGATCGTAGTTGATACCCACCGGAATAAAGACAATGTCCCTTTCACCGTTCGGGTCAAAGCCTTTTGTTATATATCCGAGAAGCCCCAGACGGGCTGGGGCCAACTTGCCGTCGCGGCTGAGTCTGCCCTCTGGAAAGACGGCTTGTGGTACGCCTCCTTCGGCGGCCATTTGTACGTAGCATTCAAGCACACGACGATAAAGGGGATCACCGGAATCTCTTCTGACGAAATAGCCGCCCATTGATCGGATGAGTTGTTGTAAGGGCCAGATTCGCGCCCATTCGCCGACCGCGTAAGACAGAGCCGTGCGCTCCGCGGCTAAATACGTGGCGATGATGTAATCCATGTTGCTTCGATGGTTCATCAGAAAAACAACACTGGATTCGGGGCCCAGGCGTTTAAGAGAGGAGTCGTCAGCAAATCCCAAACGGACACGATAGAGCGCGTGAACCAATCGTCTGGCCAGCCAATAGGCCGCCTTGAAATATAACAAGGCATTGAAAGCTGGGACGATTTCGCGGGCATAGACACCGACGCGCTGCATTAAAACTTCTCGCGGTTCATCGCTTTTAGTTGATAGTTCTTCGACTAAGGCCAGCACTCGGGGGTGATAGCTCAGTCGGTCAATTAGTACTGTACGGTGGGTCAGTTTAAATGTGGGTATGCGAAGGGCGAGTCGCGAATTGACCTCGTCGATGAGATTGTTGGCGCGTCTGCGGAATACCCACTTTGCTGAAGGGAGCAGAAAATGTTGGAGTAGCCAGAGCGCCGATAGCGTAAAGACAATCAGACCGACCCACAGCGGCAGTTCAATGTTAGAACTCACGGTCTTTTCGATCTGGGAGGGTGTAGGCAGAGTATACTGTGACTCCAGCCTTTTTTATAGAATCGCCTCTTAATTGTTAATAATGAGTCCAGATAATCCTCATGTCTGTCGCCTCGACCATCTCGTCGTGACAGCGAAGTCTTGTGCTGACGGAGTCGCCTGGATTCAAAACAAATGCGGAATAACAATACCCGTTGGCGGTGAGCACCCATTGATGGGTACCCACAATCACCTGACAGCCTTAGGTTCGCATGAATTTCTAGAGATCATCGCAACCAACCCTTTAGCCAGCGCCCCGAAGCGACGTCGTTGGTTCAACTTAGACGATGAAAAGCATCAGGCACGACTTGAACAATCTCCAGAATTGTCCACTTGGGTCGTCGCAACCCAAAACCTGACGGCAACACTGGATGCATTAAAACCCTTCGGTTTCGACGCTGGGCAGCCTGTTGAGGTAACTCGCGGCAACTTACACTGGAAACTGGCGTTTCGCGATGATGGTTCTATGGCATTTGACGGTTTATTTCCGCTGTTAATCCAATGGCCGGAAGGTATCAATGCCGTATCCAGCATGCAAGATCAGGGAATGCGCCTCAAGCGGTTATCTGCTTCCCATCCTGAGGCTGAATTGCTCAAAGCGGCCTTAACGGCCATCGGTGTCGATTCGCTGATTTCGATAAAAGAGGGGGAGACCTCCTTCTTGGCAGAACTTGCCATGGGCTCACAACAATTCACGTTGAATTAGTAAAAACTCTATGACGAATCCAGTAGAACTCGAGGCGTGGCAAACACTTGCCGGCCATTTTGATAGCGTAAAAAACGTCAGCTTGCGGGAGCACTTTGCTGCGGATAGTGACCGGTTCGAAAAATTCCAGCTAACAGCCGCTGGAATCTTTCTGGACTATTCCAAAAATCACATCAATGACAGCACGCTTTCCTCACTGATGAAGTTGGCCGAAGAGTGCAACGTGGCAGAGCGTATCCAATCGATGTTCGAGGGCGGTATTGTCAATCCGACTGAAGAGCGCCCGGCGCTGCACACCGCGCTGCGAAATCGTAGTAGCCGTGAGGTCATGGTTGATGATCGGGATGTCATGCCGGATGTCAAAGAAGTGCTGGCAAAACTGCGCGTTTTTTCCGAACAAATAAGATCTGGTGAGTGGACAGGCTACTCCGGTAAATCCATTACTGATGTGGTCAACATTGGAATAGGCGGTTCAGATCTTGGCCCTCTCATGGCTGTTGAAGCCTTAGCGCCGTTTGCACACGAGCGTTTGAAATTACACTTTGTGTCTAATGTTGATGGCTCTCATATGGTGTCAACACTGAAAAAAGTTGACCCTGAAACAACCCTTTTCATTGTTGCCTCTAAGACCTTTACGACGCAGGAGACCTTAACAAACGCGCATTCCGCTCGATCATGGTTTCTAGAAAGTGATGCCACTGAGGCGGATGTTGCTAAGCATTTTGTCGCTCTATCGACGAATCAGGACGCGGTAACGGCATTCGGTATCGATGCAGACAACATGTTTGGATTCTGGGATTGGGTAGGAGGACGCTACTCTCTTTGGTCTGCCATCGGACTACCCATTATTCTTTCCATCGGTATGGATCGATTTGAGCAATTTCTTGAAGGTGCTCATGACATGGATGAGCATTTTAGAACAGCGCCGATGTCCGACAATATGCCGGTCATTCTTGCCATGCTGACTGTCTGGTACAACAATTTCTGGTCAGCACACAGCCATTTAATTGCACCTTACGATCAATACCTGCATCGTTTCCCTGCGTATCTGCAGCAGCTAACGATGGAGAGCAACGGAAAATCTGTGCACGTCGATGGAACCCCCGTTTCCAGTCCAACGGGGCCGGTTGTCTGGGGTGAACCGGGCACCAATGGACAACATGCTTATTTCCAGCTTGTGCATCAGGGTACGCACCTTATACCTACCGATTTTATAGCGGCACTAGAAAGTCTTAACCCGCTGGGTATTCATCATGAGCTTTTGTTGGCGAACTGCTTTGCTCAGTCAGAAGCATTAATGATGGGAAAAAACAATGACGAGCTTGAAGCAGAAATGTCGCAAGCTGGCGAGAGTGCTCCGGAGATTGACCGACTGATGGGGCACCGTACGTTTGATGGAAACCGTCCAAGCAATACAATACTTGTTCGGCAGTTGACCCCACACTCACTGGGTGCCTTGATTGCTCTCTATGAGCACAAGGTGTTCGTTGAAGCTGCTGTCTGGGACATTAATCCATTTGATCAATGGGGTGTGGAGTTAGGCAAACAATTGGCTAAATCTATTCATGCTGAGATGGATGCGCGTAAGAGCGTAACCTCGCATGACTCCTCGACAAACGGTCTTATCAACAAAGCACTTAAACTTAATAATTTGCTCGCGTAAATCATGGCTCAGAAAAAGAAAACAACGCGAAAGAAAAAATCAGCAGCGGTTGCTCCTCCAAGAGTAATGGAGTCTGTTGAAGAACTTGCGTTAAGCGAATACACCGAAAAAGCGTACTTGGATTACTCTATGTACGTCATTCTCGACAGAGCATTACCACACATTGGTGATGGCCTTAAGCCTGTTCAGCGTCGCATCATATACGCGATGTCGGAGTTGGGTTTGTCGGCTGTATCTAAACACAAAAAATCGGCAAGAACGGTCGGCGACGTATTGGGTAAATTTCACCCGCATGGTGATAGTGCCTGTTATGAAGCGATGGTGTTGATGGCGCAGCCATTCACTTATCGTTATCCCTTGGTTGATGGGCAGGGTAATTGGGGTTCTCAAGATGACCCTAAGTCGTTCGCAGCTATGCGCTACACGGAATCCAGACTCACCAAATTTTCCAAGTCGTTGCTACAGGAGTTGGGACAGGGCACGGTTGAGTTTGTTGCAAATTTTGATGGCACTCTCAGCGAACCCTCCTTGTTACCATCAAGGCTTCCACACATTTTATTGAATAGCACCCAGGGCATTGCTGTGGGGATGGCCACCGATATTCCCCCGCACAACCTGCGCGAAATAGGTAAGGCATGTATTCACCTGTTGGATAAACCGCGCTCGACTCTCGAAGACATTATGGAGTACGTCGAAGGGCCGGATTATCCCAGCGCTGCGGAAGTCATATCGTCGCCGGAAGATATTCGATCTATCTACGAGACCGGGATAGGTAGTTTGCGCGCCCGCGCCATTTATGAAAGGGAAGACGGTGATGTCATCATCACGGCTTTACCGTTTCAGGTGTCAGGTTCAAAAATTCTCGAGCAGATCGCGCAGCAGATGAATGCTAAGAAGCTGCCGATGGTTGAGGACTTACGTGACGAGTCCGATCATGAAAACCCGACGCGTCTAGTGATAACTCCGCGTAGTAATCGCGTTGATACAGACAGCCTGATGCAGCATCTGTTTGCCACAACAGACCTGGAGCGTACCTACCGGGTCAACATGAACATGATTGGCTTAAACGGACGACCGCAAGTCAAGCCGTTAATGTCCATCTTAAAAGAGTGGTTGAGCTTTCGTGTTGAGACGGTACGTAAACGGCTTCAATGGCGTCTCGACAAGGTAGAAAAACGACTTCACTTGCTAGAAGGTTTGATGATCGCTTATCTGAATATTGATGAGGTTATTGCGATTATTAGAAACAATGATGAGCCGAAGCCGGTTCTCATGAAACGTTTCAAAATCAGTGATGAGCAAGCCGAAGCGATTCTCGAACTAAAGCTACGTCACCTCGCTCAATTAGAAGAAATGAAAATTCGAGGCGAGCAGGAAGCCTTGGAGCAGGAAAGAGACAAGTTGCAGGCAACGCTTGGTTCAGAGCGGCGAATGAAAACACTGGTTAAAAAAGAACTGCAGGAAGACATCGATCTCTACGGTGATGACCGACGTTCACCTATCGTTCAGCGGGAAGCTGCTCAGGCCATTTCAGAAGCCGATCTTATCCCTAGCGAACCTATAACGGTCATCTTGTCTGAGCGTGGTTGGGTTAGAGCCGGTAAGGGGCTAGACGTAGACCCACTTGCTCTGAACTACAAGGCTGGAGACAGCTACCAAAGTGCTGCTCGCGGTAGAACCAATCGTACTGCTATGTTTCTGGACTCGACCGGTCGTGTTTATTGTGTACCGGCGCACGGCTTTCCATCAGCCAGAGGTCTTGGCGAACCCATCAGTGGACGCTTGAAGCCACCTGATGGTGCTAAATTCATCAGCGTTATGATGGGCGATGATAACGATCGCTATTTATTTTCAACCACCGCCGGTTATGGTTTTGTTGCGCGTCTTGGCGACTTGATCAGTAGAAACAAAGCCGGGAAGGCTGTCATAAGTGTGCCGGCCAGTGCATCGGTATTACATTCTTCTGCGGTTACATCGTTAACAGACGATATCGTTTGTGCCATCAGTAACGCTGGCAGTTTGTTGTGTTTTCCAGTGGGTGAACTGCCGGAAATGAGCAAAGGCAAAGGTAATAAGATATTCAATATACCTGGTGCAAAGTTTAAGTCTGGTGAGGAATCGATGATTGCCTTAGCCGTGTTATCGCCGAAGCAAAAGTTACGAATCAAGAGTGGTAAGAGACACACGGTGATCAAGTTCCGCGAGCTGGAGGATTACATGGGTACCCGTGGGCAGCGTGGGCGAAAACTGCCTAGAGGGTTCCAAAAAGTGGATGCCATAGAGATAGAAAAGTGACTTGAAATGTTGGCTAAAGGCCATAACTTACAAAGGTTTAGGACAAGCTTAAGGATTACTTGCAATGACTAGAATGCTGTTGTTTCTCGGAACGAACATGGCCGTTATGGTCGTGTTCAGTATCATCACATCGATATTCGGGTTAGATCAAGCTATCGGTCAGAGCTCTACGTCTCTGATTATCTTTGCGGCGTTGTTTGGATTTATCGGGTCTTTCATCTCGTTGTTTATGTCGAAGTCCATGGCTATTCGGTCTATGCGAGTTCAGCTGATTGATCAACCAAGCAATGAAACAGAAAGGTGGATACAAGAGACCGTACATGCACAGGCTAAACAGTCCGGTATCGGTTTACCTGACGTGGGTATCTTTCAGCAAGATTCGCCTAATGCGTTTGCAACCGGTTGGAACAAAAACAAATCGCTGGTTGCTGTGAGTACAGGCCTTTTACAAACCATGTCCAAGGAAGAGGTTGAGGCTGTTCTTGCCCATGAAGTGGCCCATGTCTATAACGGCGATATGGTCACGATGGGTCTGATACAGGGTGTACTAAATACCTTTGTCATTATTTTTTCCCGCATTCTAGGTGCGCTGATTAATAATGCCATGCGTGGCAATCGCGCAGGTGGGGGTGGATTCGGTATGGGATATTTTCTGGGCAATATAATCGGAAACGTTGTTTTCGGTTTCCTTGCCAGTTTTATTGCTGCCTGGTTTTCACGCCAGCGAGAATTTCGTGCAGATGCCGGAGGGGCGCAGTTAGCAGGACGAGAACACATGATAGGTGCTCTTGAAGCCTTGAAGCGGGGAAGCTCAATTCCGTCGGAAGCTATGCCGGAACGACTTCAGGCTTTTGGTATTTCCAGCGCCAACTTATCAAAACTACGCTCGACACATCCCCCGCTCGATGAGCGAATTGCGAGACTACGCGCGGAGTCTTAAAGGGTTATCAGTGGCTGGTGCAATTCTCTGCGTTAAGACCGGAGGTTGCTCCAGCCTGTCCAGCACTTCCAACGCGCAAAGGTGAGATGTAGAGAGAGACAGCGTCTTGATTCTAATGCTCTGTCTGTCTTCCACCAAGCCACCAATGGTCCCAAGCGACTGGCGTATTCGACCGCTTAATCCCTGAGAATTGGAAACCGGTGAGAGTGGTAGCAAAGTCATCTTGGTAGGGCCTGTCCGACCAATCAAAGCTCCGGAACTGAATTCTTGTTTCAGCAGTGTTGCTATTCGATAGGACAACAGCTCTTTTACCGTAGAATTTCCCTTGTCCTGACTTTGCAGCAGCTCTGGATCGTCTACCTGAATTTGAACGATGGTGTACCGAGATTGATCTGTGCTTTGTAACCAACTATCGAAGGCTGATACGAAAGGTTTACTGAGTAGTACGCCTGTTGCTGAATCCACACCGATTTCGTCCCATGAATGCTGATCAATGGGGCGGGTGTTAATTTTGATTAGTTTGGCTTTGCCAGTATCCAGCATTAAGGGTTCAATTTTGGCTTCGAATCGCTGGCCCATGTGATTGCTAATATTGACGGAACCAACAAGGGGTTCATCATTAGCATTAAGCTCTGCAAAGCTCGGGGCTGATACCCAGCGTTTCCATTCAATACTGCGACTGTGGCTGTCTGATGAGTGACAATTGATCAGTTCATCGAATAATCGATTGCTTTCTACAACAGCCCCGTGTTGCCAAAGCATAACGGCGTCCTTTCTGGAGTCCAGAAGAATTTGTTGCAAACGGAACTGAGAATCCAGTTTCTTTTGAGCAGCACGCAGTTCTGCTTTCAGACGACTCTCTTCAACGATACGATCTATTGCGTGCTTCATTTTTTCAGGGCGTTGCAAGCTAACAATATCGGATGCACCTTGAGTCAGCCAAGGGTCGATTGGACCGGCTTTTCTGGAGGGGGTGATAACCAGAACCTTCAGCTCAGGGTAGCGCAGCAAGCAGGCTGGCAAGTTATCATCTGCATGGTCCAATACAACGACCGCAAAATTATACGGATGTCGCGACAGGTGATCTCGCAATTGCGCAATGCTTGAAATCTCATCAATCTGAGAGACGACGTCTAGTTGCCTCAGGTGAGAAGTGACCTGCGGTTTGCTGGACAAATCGCGGCCTAATACAACGCAATTTATTTGTAGGGACCAATCGGGCGACATTGACAGGACTAACTTTGGAAGCACTTATAAGACTTTAGTTAGTGGGGGATATTTTTCATCCTCCGACGGTGCTTTATGGGAATCAATAGGTTACATAAGTCGCCCTCATTTATGATAGGTGCGACCTGTTTTAGCCAGAATTGCGCTAGTGCGACGAAAAACCGGATCTGACGGTATAATGGGCGGCTTGGTGCATCTAGGTGCGCAAATATCCATCGATGGCGAGAAATTCATGGCAAATTACGGCACAAACGAGTTCAAAGGCGGACTGAAAATCATGCTAGACGGTGATCCGCACAGCATTGTCAGCAACGAGTTTGTTAAACCGGGTAAAGGTCAGGCTTTCACGCGTACCCGAGTTCGTAACCTCAAAACCGGTCGTGTTGTTGAAAGAACCTTCAAGTCGGGAGAATCGGTCGAATCTGCTGATGTAATGGATACGTCCATGCAGTATTTGTACAGCGATGGCGAATACTGGCACTTTATGAATCCGGAAACCTTTGAGCAACTGGCGGCAGACAAAACTGCGGTCGGTGATGCGCATTTATGGCTGATGGATGAAGCCATCTGTGAAGTGACTCTGTACAACGGACAACCTCTCGCTGTAACGCCTCCTAATTTTGTGGAAATGAATATCAAGGAAACCGATCCAGGTCTTCGCGGTGATACGGCTACTGGCGGTACAAAACCCGCCTACATGGAAACAGGTGCAGCCGTAAAAGTGCCTCTATTCATTGAAGAAGGTGAAAAGATCAAGATTGACACCCGAACCGGTGAGTATGTCTCTCGAGTTAAGTAGTAGCAAATGACCTGGCGTCCAAACGCCACGCTCGCCAGCCGAACCCAATCAGCGAAACTCAGGCGTTGTATCCGCCAATGGATGGATGATCGATCCATCTTAGAGGTGTGCACACCTGCATTGTCTCAACATGCTACGACCGACCCTCATGTGCCGAGTGTTTGCACGGATGATGGCCGTTTCTTGCAGACTTCGCCGGAATTCCCGATGAAGCGTTTGTTAGCAGCACATGCAGAGCAGGGTGGCCTGCAACCAGACTTGTACCAAATAGCGCAAGTGTTTCGTGCAGGCGAGAGCGGGCGGTTTCACAATACCGAATTCTCGCTACTTGAATGGTATCGATTGGGTATGGATCATCGCGATCTTATCAGTGATGTAGAAGCGCTCTTAAAATCGGTATGGCAAACCTTCGATCGACCTTGGCCGGGGTTGGCGTTGCGCTTCTATGGAGAAGAGGTCCATAAAACGCTTGGACAATGGCCTGAAGATGCAAGCGTCGAGAGTATCAAAGCCTATTTCGATCAGTCAGGTCGTAGTTTCCCTGCAAGCATGGGAAACGATATCAATGCTGCGCTTGACTTATTTATCGATGAATTTGTATTGCCTGATTTTCCAGCGAATCAATTCACGGCTTTTCTCGACTATCCGGTAGAGCAAGCGGCTTTGGCGCGTGTTGGCATGGATGAGACGGGTCGTTCAGTTGCAGAGCGATTTGAAATTTTTTACGGGCGCATTGAGCTTGCCAATGGTTTTCACGAACTGAGCAATGCTGTGGAGCAACATAATCGATTTAACGATGATTTAGCCCAACGGGAATCAATGGGCTTGCGCGCTATGCCTTTGGACATTCATCTTATTGATGCACTCAATGCTGGTTTCCCGGATTGCGCGGGTGTTGCGCTGGGTTTGGATAGATTGCAAATGGTCTTAGGCGAACATTCTCATATCAATCAAGTGTTGAATTTTAATGACCAACGAGCCTAGTCTGCCCCAAGCTGATGTGCTCCGAGTGTCAGATTGCGGCTGGGAGCCATTGGAGGCCTTGTTTCATCCAACGGGATTAACCATTGAGAGAGTTGCGGAAGGAACGAGCATTCCCGGGAGCCATTGGGGAGATGAGGAGGCTGGACTCATTCAAAGAACACTGTATGGAAGGTTGGATACCCCAATCCACTCTATTCTGCATGAGTCTTCACATTGGTTAATGATGAGCGAGGAAAGGCGTTCTAACTTGCATACCGATGCTAAAGGCTCGGCAGTGGAAGAAATGGCCGTTTGCTATTTGCAGGTGCTGCTGGCAGATTTACTCCCGTTCATGGGGCGAGCGCGCATGTTTCAGGACATGGATGCATGGGGATATTCTTTTCGTGTAGGGGCCAGCGAACAATGGTTCGCTACAGATGCAGAAGATGCCTTAGCTTATCTGACCGAGAAACTGCCCCATTCTCACGGAGTCCCCGGGCTGCATATCCACTCGCCAGTTTGATTGATTCTCAAGCAGTACGATGATGGTAGAGCCCATATTGAATCGTCCCATTTCAGCGCCGCGCTCAAGTGTGACATTCTGATTGGTATATATTTTTTGAGAAATGTCAGAGCGTTGTGGTGGCGTTATCAGCCCGTCCCATACTGTTTCGATAGCGGCAACGTTCATTGCGCCTACCAACACCAACGCCATAAGACCATGTTCCGTTTCAAATTGAGCAATGACGCGTTCATTAAGCGCAAACAGATCAGGAAGAGCGCGTACGGTGTGAGGCCCAACGCTGTGTAGTCTGCCAGGCACATGGGTTTGCTTGATGAGTCTGCCGGTTAGCGGCATGTGCAAACGATGATAGTCGCGGGGTGATAGGTAGATGGTGGTGAATCTACCATTACCCAATCGTTCCGTTGCGCTGCCATCACCGCCGAGTAAAGACAGCAGTGAGTAATCACGACCTTTGGCTTGAAAAATACGAGCTTCATTAATATCGCCAATAGCTGAAATCTTTCCGTCCGCGGGACAGGCAATTTCAGTATCCCCATTAGCAATGGGTCTTGCTTCAGGCTTTAGAGGGCGCGTAAAAAATGCATTGAAGGTTTTGTAGCTATCGAGGTCCGGGTTTACTGCATCGAACATATCTACGTTAAATGCTTTGGCAAATTTCTTTATAACCCAGGGTGTAAAACGGGATTCTCGCCGGGTCAACCAGTAAACAACACGTGTTAACGCATGCTGTGGAAGAATATACAGACCATACGTTTTTATGTAGTCTAAAAAACTGGCTGAACCGTTTTGCACTAGTTACTGTCCGATTTAGGCATGGGCATGACGTCGTTTTCCATGAGTTCCATTTTCGCGCCATTTGTTTTGTGCTGATGCTTCTTCACTTTCTTTGAGCCATGATGCTCATGAGACATCATCGATGATGCTTCATCCGGTGTAATAACCGGGAACTGTAACGGTAGCTCACCGCTGTTGGTCTGTAGCGTTATGTCGATCATGGACCCAGGTGTCAGGTTTTCTTTCAGACCCATCAACATCAAATGAAAGCTACCGTGTTTGAATTCCAGGCTCTTGCCGGCGGCTACGGTGATACTGTCTTGTTCTTCCATTTTTGCAACATCATTCTCGATGCTGCTTAAATGCAGACCAACCATCGGAATGGTTGAGCTACTGGCACCGGTTATAACGAGCGCTTCTTCATTAACGTTATTTATCTTGAAGTAGGCTGCCGCCACTTTTGCTCCTGGAGGCGGCTGCACAATTCGTGCGTCGCTGATGTGGGGGAGTTCTGCGAAAACATGTCCTGTAGAGCACAACAATAAAACTGCTGCATAGGCCATCGGTTGGATGAAGTTTTTCATAGGGAATATCATCAAAATATTAATATCGGATTTACAGAAAATTCTAGCTATGGATATTTGCAATGGTTAGAAAGTCAGCCATGATTTTTTCGGCGATATGCGGTGGAGTAATTTTTGCGCGTAGTCTTTTTTGAGGGTCGATCAATAACAACGAAGCTGTATGGTCGACAATGTAATTTTCAGGATCCTGATCGTTCGCTGTGAAAGAGGCGACGATTCCTAGGGCACGCGTTAATCCGTGGACTGAATTAACATCTCCGGTAATGCCGACAAAATCGTCGTTGAAAAAACTGATGTAGTTTTTCATGATCTCGCTGGTATCTCGAACGGGATCAACTGATACGAATACGATCTGCGGTGCACTCTTATTTTCAGCTTCCAGCTTAGCCACCACGTTTTTTAAAATTTGCAGAGTCACGGGGCAGACATCCGGGCAATGCGTGTAACCGAAGAAAACGACACTCCATTTGTCGTCAAAAACGTTTTCAGAGATCGTCGCGCCGTCGTCATCCATCAGCTCAAAGGCCGGGACAGTTTTAAAATCCAATGGCAAGGCGATGGACGTTTGCAAGCTATCCTGCAGCGCTTGAGGAATTTCCTGGCTCACCTGCGATGAGCTGGCCGATTGGGCACTGTCGTTTGAACGATTAGAGAAGTGAGCAGAGGCCAGAACCCCGCCAATGAGCGCGATAGTCCCAAGTAGTAAGACGGGCAATTTTATCTTCATCTTTTCAGTATCCAATAGGGGGGCTCAACTAGGAGCGATTATACTATGTGAGCGCCGCTTACCATCGTCGGCGGAGGGATAATATCTTGGAACCATTGTTTGAAGCGGGTTGTACCCTAGAGTCCGCAATAAGGGCCGCTGCAGCGGCATTTGAGCAAAACGGGCTCTATTTCGGACATGGAACAGAGTCTGCCATTGATGAGGCCAGCTGGTTGATACTGCACGGATTGGGTTTGTCTCCACTTGAAGCTCCCGACTATTCCCAAACCCTGTCTGGCCTTGAGTGTGAAAACTGTCACCATTTGGTCAACCGACGCATTCAGGAAAGAATCCCGGTTGCCTATATTACGGGTGAAACTTGGTTCGCAGATCATCGATTTATCGTTGATGAACGGGCACTGGTACCTCGATCACCTCTGGCTGAATTTATCAATAACGATTTTTTTGGCTTACTGGAAAATCATCCCTCACCCAAAATCCTCGACCTTTGCACCGGCGGTGGTTGTATAGCCATTGCATCGGCGCTTGCTCGGCCAGATTCGCTCGTTGATGCATCGGATTTGTCGCGTGATGCCCTGGATCTTGCCAGGTTAAATGTTCAGCTTCACAAAATGGAAGATCGTGTTCAGCTATTTGAAGGTTCTCTGTTCGAACCGATCTCGGACACCTATTCAATGATCGTGTCCAATCCCCCCTATGTCGATGCTAGAGATATCAGAGAAATGCCTGATGAGTTTGGGCATGAACCGATGATGGGGTTAGAGGCTGGTGAAGATGGTTTAGAGCTAGTTAACATTATGTTGGCAGAAGCAGCCGACTATCTTGAGCTGGGTGGTTATCTGGTTGTAGAGGTAGGTAACAGTGGCGCTGCTATAGAAGAAGCCTATCCGCATTTACCGTTTGGTTGGTTGCAGTTTGCTCAGGGGGGGCATGGAGTTTTTGTTTTGTCTCGGGAGGAGTTGGTGGATGGGTTAGTCGTAGGGCGGCGTTCAGAGTGAGCCAGTTAACAGTTAATGTGAACCATAACACTGATAAATGACTCCTAAAGAAGCTAGGAAAAGCTATTTTTCCGGTGATTGAGTACCATTACACAAAATTTATTATGTAACCCACCGATCAGTCGATTGGGCAAGCTGTCCGAGGCTCGCATATTGCATTGCTGCGTGATGACAAAATACCGTCTCTAGTGTTGGGCGGTACGAGCAGCGCAACAAGGTAAATTCTGTGTCCATACTCAGCAGATATATTTCTTCCTCAACCCGTGCTTGGAACGGCCTCATATCCCTAGTGTCCAAGCCTCTTGAATTCTTTGCATTTGTGCTCTTGGTTCTTGGTGTGCCAAATATTGCCATCGCCAATATTCCAGCAGATAGCAACCTATTCATCATGACGATTGACTCAACAATCGCCGACGAAAGTCCAGCGGGTCGATTCACATTGCCTACCAATAGTCTCAACTATCAACTGTATTGGGAACAGGTAGGGAATGAGGCAGGAAACAACAGTGGTGGTGCGGTGCATATAACTTCCGCGTATCAAATTATAGATTTTGGTGCACCGGGAATTTATAGAATTGGCATAGATCCGATCAACGTACCCACTGGGACTAACGACTTTGATCAAATATTCTTCGCTAATGGTAGAGACGATGAGAAGCTAATGACCGTTGACCAGTGGGGTAGTACCACTTGGCAAACTCTGTCATCGGCTTTTTCATATGCTTCCAATTTCACTGCCGTAACGGCTACTGATGTTCCGGATCTATCGGCTTCTCCCAATTTGTCAGCCATGTTTCTCGGCACAACTGTTTTAACAGACGTGGGAAGAATTAATGACTGGAATATGAACGGAATAACAAACATAAACCAAATGTTTTCTACTTCTCCGTTGATTGATCCTGATGTGTCGAGTTGGGATACTTCGACAATTACAAACATGTCTAACTTGTTCCAGAGTGCATCTTCTGCCAATCCAGATGTTAGCGGATGGGATACATCAGCTGTGACAAAGATGAACAGTATGTTCAGTGCTGCCACTGTCGCAAACCCTGACACGAGTGGATGGGATACATCACTCGTTGACAATATGGGCGGAATGTTCAGTCAGGCAAAGGCTGCGAATCCAGACACGAGCGGTTGGGATACATCAAAAGTAACCAGCATGTACTTGATGTTCTCAGGTGCTGATGTAGCGAATCCAGATACAAGCAGTTGGGATACATCATCTGTTACAACCATGCAGCAAATGTTCTACCTAGCCAAAGTTGCAACTCCTGACACAAGTGGTTGGGATACGTCCGCTGTTACTTCTATGTACTTGCTTTTTGGCGGAGCCACTCTAGCTAATCCGGATGTCAGTGGTTGGGATACGTCTTCGGTTACGACCATGTTGCAGATGTTTCTAAGCGCTGAATCTGCCACCCCCGACGTAAGCGGATGGGATACGTCATCTGTAGTTAACATGGGCTCCCTATTTCAAAACGCCTATATAGCACAGCCGGATGTTAGTAACTGGAACACATCGGCTGTGACGAATATGAGTAATACTTTCTATGGCAATAGAATCGCGAATCCAGACGTCAGTAATTGGGATACATCTCAGGTAACTACCATGAGTGGAATGTTCTATGACGCAACCATCGCGACTCCTGATACGTCGGCATGGGATACGTCAAAGGTTACGACAATGTATTTGATGTTCGCAGCTACAGATTTGGCTAATCCTGAGACCGGTAGCTGGGATACTTCATCTCTGACCAATATGCAGCAGATGTTCTATCAAGCGAAAGCTGCAGATCCCAATACCACCAATTGGGATACTTCAAACGTCACGACAATGTATTTAACGTTTACAAGCACCGAAATAGCCAATCCTGATACGAGCAACTGGGATACATCATCAGTAACAACGATGAGGCAAATGTTTCTAAATGCCAAGTTGGCGAATCCAGATACTAGCGGTTGGGACACATCATCAGTTACTGATATGAGGTCCTTGTTTCAAGGTGCGCCTGTCGCAACTCCAGATACCAGTGGCTGGGATACTTCATCCGTCACAGACATGGTTTATCTATTCTACGGTGCCATTCAAGCCGACCCTGATGTCAGTGGTTGGGATACCTCTAGTGTGACAAACATGCAAGGCATGTTCTACAACGCTACTATCGCAGATCCAGATACGAGTAATTGGGACACGTCTCAGGTGACATCTATGTTCCTTACGTTTGCGGGAACGGATATCGCGAATCCGAATACCAGTGGTTGGGATACTTCCTCAGTTACTACGATGCAGCAGATGTTTTACCTGGCTAAAGTTGCTAATCCGGATACTAGTGGTTGGGATACATCTAGCGTCACCAATATGTATTTGATGTTTGCAAGTGCAGTTTCTGCTGACCCGGATACTAGTGGATGGGACACGTCCTCTGTAACGACGATGCTTCAGATGTTTAACAATGCGGCGTCTGCCAATCCTGATGTTAGTGGTTGGGATACATCCAATGTTACGAATATGCAGGCACTTTTTCAGAACGCAATCTCGTTTAAAAGTGATCTTGCCAATTTTGATATGAGCGCAGTGACCACTGCCCTTAACATGCTCAACGGGACGGGTATGCCGACCGTGGCCTACGATGCAACGCTTGAGTCGTGGAGTTCTCAAACTCTTCAGCCTGATCTTATTCTTACGGCTGGCACGACTAATTTCTGTAGTGCAGGAGATGCTAGGGATGATCTGATCGATAATGATGGTTGGACCATCAATGATGGAGGATACGATTGTACGGAGCCTTATCTTGCTGAGATACTGGAAGACTCGCCCTCAAATGGTGGTAGCTCGAATTTGAATGGCAGCAGTATTACATTCAATCAACTTTTGGAAATAAATGGCTTAGTTGATATTTATCCAGAGAATGAGCAGTCTTATCAAGCTGCTTTTGCAACAGAAACTGGTCTCAGTAACCCACCGACCGTTGCTGAAGTCCAAGCCATAATCGACGCGGTTAATAAACAAGCCTATTTTGTTTTCGTCGTAGATGCCACCATTGAAGATGCGTCTGCAGTGGGGGCATACCAATTACCTGTTTCCAATTCGAACTACCGATTAGTGTGGGAAGAGGTTGGAAACGAGTCGGGCAATAATAGTGGTGGGTTTGTGGAAATAACCACTGCGAATCACGTGTTGAATTTTGGTGCTTCGGGAATATACCGAGTATCGATTGACCCTGTGGTTGTACAAGCTGGGCTAAATGATTTTTCTCTTTTCTCAGTCAACGACAGTGGTGATAAATTAAAACTAGTAGATGTGGAGCAGTGGGGTAGAACGGCCTGGTCCTCACTTCATGGCGCGTTCTATGGAGCTACGAATTTAGAGAACTTTTCAGCGGTGGATATACCCGACTTGACCTCCGTGTCAGATCTGGCGCTTTCGTTTACTAATACGAAAGCCAACCCAGATGTCAGTGGTTGGGATGTTTCTGGCGTCACTACGATGTCCGCCATGTTCCAGGGAACAACCATCGCAAATCCGGATACCAGCAGTTGGGATACATCTTCGGTTGCAAACATGTCGAACATGTTTTTGGGCGCTCTCGCAGCTACGCCCGATACCAGCAACTGGAATACCTCATCAGTTTCTAACATGAGTCTGATGTTTCGCGATTCTCCGTTGGCGGTGCCGGATACACAAGGTTGGGACACGTCATCGGTTACGAATATGACGCAGATGTTTTATAACACCACTGTTGCGAATCCAAATACAAGTAATTGGGATACTTCATCAGTGACTAATATGATGCAGATGTTTCAAAGTGCTGATGCCGCGAATCCTGATACCAGCGCATGGGATACATCTTCAGTGACAAATATGCAGCAGATGTTTCAGCAATCCCTTGTGGCTAACCCATCTACGAGTTCTTGGGACACTTCGAACGTTACGAATATGTATCTCATGTTCTCCGATGCTGAAATGGCAAATCCAGATACCGCAGGCTGGAATGTTTCCGCAGTCACAAACATGCAAAACATGTTTACCAACGCTTTGGCAGCAAATCCAGAAACGGGTAGTTGGAACACATCCTCTGTGACAAATATGAGTGCAATGTTTCAAGGAGCCATACTGGCGAATCCAGACACGACTGGTTGGGATACGTCTTCTGTTACTGATATGAGGAACATGTTCCACTCGACTGTAATCGCTGATCCGGATGTAAGTGCATGGGACACCAGTCTAGTAACCAATATGTCCAGCATGTTTTATAGAGCTGAGGCGGCGGCACCTGATACAAGTGGTTGGGATACGTCGAACGTGACATCAATGGAACGCATGTTTGGACTGGCGAATATTGCGAATCCAGACACAAGTAGTTGGGATACTTCCTCGGTGACGTCGATGGCAGATATGTTTTACTTAACGCCATTAGCAGATCCGGACACGAGTTCATGGGATATCTCAAATGTCTCGACCCTGTATTTGATGTTCTCTGGCGCCGAGGTTGCGAATCCAGATACAAGCAACTGGGACACATCATCTGTCACCAATATGCAAAATCTATTTGCAAGCGCGCCATTGGCAAATCCCGATACGAGTGGCTGGGATACGTCTTCCGTAACAAACATGAGAGCCATGTTTCAAAATGCGACCTTAGCGAATCCTGATGTCAGTGGTTGGGATACTTCTAGTGTTCAGAATATGGAAGTTATGTTTCACGGTGCTGCTGCTTTTACAGGGAGCTTATCGAACTTCGACATGAGCAATGTCATTCAAGCTGACGATATCCTGCATGGTTCTGGACTTTCAACGTTTGCTTATGACGAGACGCTGATAGCCTGGAATGCACAGACATTACAAACTGGCATATCTATTTCGGCAGGGAGCATTGCATATTGTCGGGCATCAAATGCCAGAGACGGTCTTATCGCAAATGATTGGACAATTGAGGATGGGGGGTATGATTGTACAACGACGAACCTAGCTGAAATACTAGAAGATTCATCGTCAGTGGGTGGTCAGGCAAATATTAACGGTGCAAGTGTTACCGCGCAGCAGTTGCAAGAAATTAATGGTCTATCGAATATCGTCGTTGCCAATGAGACAGCTTATCAAACGGCAATAGCTACTGAAGCAGGCTTTAGTAATCCACCAACAGTCTCTGAGGTTCAGGTGTTGATTGACTCGGTTAATGCGAGTCAAGATGCGCTGGCAGAAGTACTAGAAGATTCAACATCAGTAGGTGGTAACAACAATGGCAATGGCGTCTCAGTATCGGCTGTACAGCTGTCTGAGATAATGGGTTTAATCAACCTCAATGCGACAAGTGAAGTTGCCTACCGAAGTGCAATAGCCACAGAAACAGGATTCAGTAATCTGCCAACAGTCGCTGAAGTGCAAAGCATTATTGATGCGGTGAATGCGCCGAACCACTTTGTAATAACAGTGGATGCAACGATTGCAGACGCGACACCAGCGGGTCAATACCAAATCCCATCACCGAATAATAATTATCAAATCCAGTGGGAGGAGGTGGGTAATGAGGCTGCTAACAATAGTGGTGGATATGCACAGGTTACCGCTGCTGACCATACGATAGATTTTGGTACGTCAGGTACGTACCGAGTAATGATTGATCCAGTGGGTGCGTCGATTGGGGTTAATGATTTTAACCAATTTTCCGTTGCCGAAGCGGGAGACAAATCTAAGTTAACTGGTGTGATTCAGTGGGGAAGCACAACATGGACAACGATGTCCATGGCCTTCAAAGGCGCAGAGAATCTCTCAAATTTTGCAGCTGTAGATTTGCCTGACTTTTCGCAGGTCACAGATATGACGGCTATGTTTCAAAGAGCTGCGCTAGCTAATCCCGATACCAGTGGTTGGGACACCTCCTCAGTAACATTTATGGGTGGAGTATTCGATGGGGCCTCTTCTGCGAATCCGGATGTGAGCGCATGGGACACCTCGTCTGTCACACACACCACTGGGATGTTTAGGGATACGAATGCAGATCCTGATGTGAGTGGTTGGGATATGTCTTCGTTAGCCGTGGCAATAAATATGTTTAGGGATAACTCTGTTGGAAATCCGGATGTTAGTAATTGGGACACAGGATCTGTTACCAATTTGGCTTTTGCTTTCCGAGGTGCTACTTCGTTCGATGGGGATCTCAGCGGCTGGAACGTGGGCAATGTCACTTTCATCACAGGTTTATTTCAGGACGCCGGACTTTCACAATCTAATTATGATGCGTTCCTTCTAAATCTAGATTCGCAATCTTTGCAGCCGGGATTAACGTTCGATGGTGGATCCAGTACTTATTGTTTGGGCACCGATGCGCGAGCGAATATAGTGGCAAACGATGGTTGGACCATTACAGACGGCGGTAGGGATTGTAATGCCATTAACTTGGCTGAAATTTTAGAAGACTCAGCCTCAGCAGGAGGAGCGGGTAACACTAATGGTACAGCGATATCGGCGACGCAACTAACTGAGATCACCGGTTTGGTCAATATCAATATTGATCGTGAAGCGGGGTATCAAGTGGCCATTGAAGGGCATGTAGGATTTAGTAATCCACCGACCGTTGGCCAGGTTCAAGAAGTAATAGACGTAGTGAATAGCAATTCAGCCCCAAGTTTCGCTATTTTGCCAAGTTTTAATGCTCACCCGATTACATCGAGCGCTGATGGTACTTATGCTGTCTCCGCTTCAGATGTTGATAGTGACGGAGATTTGGATGTAATTTCATCCTCGTTTTCTACAAATATCGTTGAATGGCATGAGAATGACGGCAGCGAGAATTTTGTTACACATGTGATATCAACCAATGCACAGGGTGCAAACGAAGTCATCGGTGAAGATTTAGATGATGACGGCGATATTGATGTTCTCTCTGCGTCTGCATTTGATGACAAGATTGCGTGGTACGAAAATGACGGCAATGAGAACTTCACTGAACATGTCATCTCTTCGACAGCAGATGGCGCTCGTACAGTCATTACAGCTGACGTTGATGCAGATGGCGATTTGGACGTGCTTTCGGCTTCCTATACTGATGACAAGATTGCATGGTATGAAAACGATGGCGATGAGA
>CAZCKD010000016.1:6979-30134 GCA_964498925.1 uncultured Granulosicoccaceae bacterium | reverse complement strand
GTTGAATTGCGTTATGCGCCTCCAGAAGCGGAGTCGGATTCTCTCGATGATATTGATATGCCAACCGCAATCATCAACGCCTGCGAAACTCTTTTACAGGAACGGCAGCATGACATCCTGGTTTTTATGAGTGGTGAGCGTGATATCCGAGAGCTCGCAGATTTACTGGGTAAGCAGTCTTCTCACAATCGTGCATTTAGAGGTGTTGAGATTCTGCCCTTGTTCTCAAGGCTATCTAATGCCGAACAGAATCGAATTTTTCAAAACCACACAGCGCCACGTATTGTATTAGCAACGAATGTCGCTGAAACATCATTAACTGTGCCCGGTATAAGAGCGGTGATAGATCCTGGATATGCCAGGGTGTCGCGTTACAGCGTCCGAAGTAAAGTCCAGCGCCTACCCATTGAAAAAGTATCTCAAGCCTCGGCCAATCAGCGAAAAGGGCGCTGCGGTCGAGAAGCGCCTGGTGTTTGTATTCGCCTTTATTCGGAAGAAGATTTTGATTCAAGAGCCGACTTTACTGAGCCGGAAATACTAAGAACCAACCTGTCATCGGTCATTCTACAAATGGCGTCTATGAAATTAGGTCGCATTGATGATTTTCCATTTGTCGAATCGCCTGATTCAAAATTTATAAATGATGGTTATCGTACGCTACAAGAGTTGGCTGCACTTGATGAGAAGAGGCAGCTTACATCCTTAGGAAAACGTCTGGCTCGCCTACCCATCGATCCTCGACTGGGGAGAATGTTGCTGGCGTCCAGCAATGAGGGCTGCGTATCCGAAGTGCTTACTATCGTTAGCGCTCTATCTGTGCAGGATCCACGAGACAGACCCTTCGAAAAGCGTCAGGCTGCCGATGAACTACACGCCGAATTTAATACCGAGACATCAGATTTTTCAGCGTGGTTGAACTTGTGGAATTTTGTACAGGTGCAAAAACAAAATCTGTCGAATTCTCAATTTAGAAAAATGTGCAAACAGCGGTTCTTATCGCCGCTAAGAATTATCGAGTGGATGGATGTCCGGAAGCAGTTAGAAAAACTGTGCAAGGAGCTTGATATGAAGCAAAGCACAAGTGAAGCTGCAGAGGACAATATACATAGGGCTTTGCTGTCAGGTTTATTGGCTAACGTAGCTATTAAAACTGATAAGAAAGGTTATCTAGGTACTCGCAACCGACACTTGTCGGTGTTCCCGGGGTCAGGCCTTTTTAAGAAAAGCCCAAAGTGGATCATGTCTGCTGAAATTGCTGAGACAAGTAAGCTTTACGCACGACAGGTTGCATCCATTCAGCCGGATTGGATAGAAGCACTTGCGGAACACTTGCTGCAGTACAGTTATCGAGATGCTCACTGGCAAAAGAAAAAAGGTAGTGTGGGTGCTTGGGCTCAGTCCACTCTTTATGGACTGATCATCAATCCTAAAAAGGGCGTTGATTACTCAAAAATAAACGCGAACGAATCTCGACAGATATTTATAAGAGATGCACTGGTAGAAGGCCAGATTGTCACCAAGGGCGAATTTCACCGCTACAACCAATCCTTACTTGATGAAGTCGCCTCTTTGGAAGATAAGTCACGGCGACGAGACATCGTTGTAGACCCTGAAGAGTTGGTTCGGTTTTATGACGCCATTATTCCTGAGGATGTTTGCACGACCAGTCAGTTTGAAAAGTGGCGAAAGGTCTACGAACAAGATCACCCTCGTGGTTTGCACTTCGCGCGTGAACAACTGCTCATGGATGATGCTGTTGCGGTCAGTGCACAGGATTACCCCGATCAAATTGAAATGAACGGAATGGTGCTGCCCCTGAAATATCATTTCGCACCGGGTGAGGACGATGATGGTGTCACTCTTATCTGCCCTGTTGAAATTCTAAATCGTGTATCGATCCAACAATGTGATTGGCTTGTACCGGGCATGATCGAAGAGAAGGTCACGCTTCTTATAAAAGCGCTGCCGAAAAACTTAAGAAGGAATTTTGTGCCGGCTCCTGATTTCGCAGCAGCGGCCTGTGCAAGCATGAACAGAGAAGATGGCTCGCTTCTGGGTTGTCTATCCAGGCAACTGCATCGAATGACGGGTATCGAACTCACGTTAGATGACTGGGATACATCAACCTTGCCCAAACATCTGAATATGCGTTTTGTTGTTGTCGGTAACGCCGGCCAAGAACTTCGAAGCGGTCGTGACTTGCAGGCGTTGCAGGATGCCTACGTAGGAGAAGTGGAGGAAACACTACTTAGATTTAGTGATAACAGTATCGAGCGCGATAACGTGACCGACTGGAACTTCGGAGATCTACCGCTAAAAGTTGATATCGAAAAAAGTGGAATGACCTTGCAAGGGTACCCGGCGTTGTTGGCTCATGATAAGGGCGTCGGCATTAAGCTTTTTGCCACAGAATCATCAGCGATCAGTGCAATGCCTGCCGGAGTTCGAGCGCTCTATAAGGAAGTATTAAAAGATGAGGTGAAATATCTTCAGCGTAAGTTGCCCGGCATCGATGTGCTGGCCTTACGATTTACGCCCTTTGGCAATAAAGCATTATTGATTGGCGACATCCTAGACGCATCCCTTGATGAAACATTTGTGGATATTTCGAATCTGCCAAGAACACGTGATGCGTTCCAGAATTGTCTGGAAAAAAATAAACCTCAATTGATTTCCAACGCCAGCGAATTGTGCGAAACCTTAGGTAGGGTGTTTGAGCAGCATCGACAAGTTGCAAAGCGATTGGAAAAATCGATGTCACTAAGCTGGATAGAGCCGGCCGGTGATATTAAAGATCAGATTGCTGCGCTTATTTATCCCGGGTTCGTCAGTGACACAGGTCTTGCCCGTCTTCGTCGTCTGCCGGTGTACTTTCAAGCAATGGATAAGCGTTTAGACAGTATTGATCAGGCGCCCGATAAGGATCGTCGGCGTCGGGCAGAGCTATTGCCGGTCTGGGAGTCGTTCAAAGCGTTGCCGAGGGATAAAGACGATGATCCTGAATATCGTATCGCGCGGGTGGCTACTCGATGGGCCTTCGAAGAGCTGCGAATCTCTCTTTTTGCTCAGGATTTAGGGACGCAAGAAAAGGTGTCAGTATCGCGGCTGGAGAACCGAGTGCATGACTTAGCGAAGTGGATGCCTAAACTTTGACGTTTATTCTCTAAAATTGCTTGATAGCTTGAAAATCGCGTCTAGACTCACTTGAGTTATCAATAATTTCTTGAGGTAGTCATGAACAAGGTGCTCGCAGGTTTGATCTTGCTGCTCGGATCAACCCAGGTTTTAGCCGGCGGGCTTGATCTTGCCCTGAGTGACAACACGGCCAATATTTCGGTGACATTATCCCGGGATCCCCTCTTGTCCGATAGAAGTCCCTATCAAGCGGGCGGTTCAGAGCTAGCTCTCGGTGGATTCATTAACGAAACTGGCGACAATATTGTTCACGCAACTATTTTGGCGAGAGGCATACGGCAGTCATTGTCTTCGCAGTATCAAGTCAGTGCCGGTATGAAAGTCGTTGCCGGAGAGATTGAGATCAATACGCCAACTCCTGATGTCACTGAGAGTGAGTCAGTAGGTGCGCTGGCGCTTGGCTTTCAAGCTGGAATGCTTGTACCTTCAGCTAGCAACCCGATCGAATTGAGTCTTGAAGCGTTCTACGCGCCCAGCATTACGAGTTTCTCGGACGCTGAGAACTACGGTGAGCTGACTGCTCGGGTACAAATTGAAGTCACACCTAGAGCTCGTGCTTACCTGGGTTACCGTCGGTTGCGATTTGATACCAATGATGCGAACAACGTAAGCTTGGACAACAACGCTCACTTCGGATTGAGCATATCGTTCTAAACAGTTGTTGCCCTCAGTCAGACCTCGAGGCTAGCATTCGCTGCCTCGCAGTTTGATCATCTCGTATAAGCGGGTATGCTCCACTCATGAGCAAAACCCCTAACGCTGAGAAAGACGTCGTCCAACAGTTGCGCGAAATAATGCAACGCTTACGCGATCCTGAAACGGGCTGCGCGTGGGACGTCCAACAAACATTCACAAGCATTGCGCCCTTTACCGTCGAAGAGGCCTATGAGGTGGCGGATGCTATCGAGCGTAATGATCTGGACGATTTGAAAGATGAGTTGGGGGATCTGCTCTTCCAAGTCGTCTTTCATTCTCAGATGGCTAGTGAAATGGGTGCGTTCAATTTCGATGACGTTGCTCAGTCCATTGTCGATAAAATGATCCGTCGTCATCCCCATGTATTTGGCGATACGAAATATGAGACTGAAGCCGAGCTTAAATCCGCCTGGGAGGCTATTAAAGCTGAAGAGCGGCGTATAAAAGATAAGCGATTAGGCGTAACTGCCGCTGTGGATCAAGCACTATCCGCTCTTGATGGCGTCGCGATAAATCTACCTGCATTGAAAAAAGCGGACAAAGTGCAGAAGAGAGCTGCTCGAGTCGGTTTCGATTGGCCGGATGTTGACCCGGTCTGGGGCAAGATCAATGAAGAGGTTGTCGAACTTAAGCAAGCGTTGGAATCAGGTGATGCGGCTGATGTTGAAGATGAGTTAGGCGACTTACTGTTTACGGTCGTCAATTTAGCAAGGCATCTTAAAGTTGATTCCGAAACTGCGCTTAATCGTTCAACCGCTAAATTTGATCAGCGTTTTCGAGCCGTAGAAAAGTTGGCCATGCAAGGGGATAAGAGCTTGCCGGAGCTTTCCTTGATGGAGTTGGATGCGCTTTGGGAGAAGGCGAAGGGTAAGTCGACTTGAATGTATAACCTTCAAGCTAAGTCGAAAGTCCTTCAGTTAATAGCCTCGCTGCTGGCACTCTTTCAGCGGTACTCCGTGAAGATAAAAGCCTGGAGTACCGCAGCGCTAGGTCACGGTTTATAAAGGGCATATATAATCGCAAGGCAGGGAGAGGAAGCCCCACAATTCAATACGCGAAAGTGACACTTTTAACCTTCGTTGTTCGAGTCGCCATCCGCGCGGCTAATAGCCGGTAATTGGTCAAGCTCAGAAATCAACGTGTTCTTTTCTTTTAATGCCTTTAGAAGCGCTTCATCATGATTGTAAATATCTGCGCGTCTATTGAGTGCGCCGTATTCATCTACCCATGTTGTCATGTACGTCAGGTGAGTAGGGATAGGCGTCTTAAATCGAACTAGCTTACGATCCTTATTAGCAAGATGCTGTTCTATTTCTTCGGCTGAAAATCCATCCTCCTCTAGTAGTACTCGTGCCATCGAATCGGGATCACTAAGTCGTATACAACCATGACTATAAGCTCGGTCATGATGTTGGAACAGATTCTTCGCTTGTGTGTCGTGCAGGTAGATGTTGTACGGGTTTGGCATCATAAATTTCATGCGACCCAGAGCATTATCGTTACCACTTCTCTGTTGCAAAACGTACGGGAAACGCTTTGCGGCATAGTCGGCTTCAGTGACGTCTGCATAGGATACTTTTACTAAGTGGTCGCCGTCTCGACGCATAATGTCGAAATTTCGTGCCTTCAAATATCCTGGGTTCTTACGCTCTTTCGGAATAAGCTCCCGATTGGTAATGGACTTGGGTACAGTCCAGGTGGGGTTGAATACGATATATTGAAGGTCTTCACTAAAAGTGGGTGTTGCATGTCGTTCTTTGCCGACGACAGTTGCCATAGAAAGCAGCGTGTTTCCGTTTTTACGTACTTGTACTGTGTAATCGGGCAGATTAACGAACACGTGCTTCGTGCCCAGGTCGCGTGGCATCCATCGCCATCTCTCCAGACTTAAAGCAACAGCTTCGATTTCTTGTTTCAGCGTGATGTTCAACGCTTTACGTGTACGATCATCTACCTTGCCTGATACTTTGATGCCGTGTCGTTGTTGGAACGCTTCTAACGCGAACTGTAACGATTCATCCCAATTTCCGGTTAGTTCGGTATCGATAGGAAGTTCGCCAACCTCGATTAAACGCAGCGTTACCTTCTGGATATCATCCAACGCATTATCAGAGGCTTCGCTTTCAGAGCTTGCTACCCGGGTTCTTTCTCCTCCGGCAGCTCTTTCCGTTAGAAGGTCACGCATCCTCAACGTCAAACGTTGATAACCTGCTTCTTGTGGCATTAGCGTATGCAATGCCTCGGAAGTTGTTACTTCACCATTGGCTATTCGCTCAATCCAATCGTGTGGTTTAACGGTAGGTGCATCTCGAAACATTTGCCTTTGTACTTTCTTCGCTCTAACAGCACCTCGACCTAAATCTCTAGCCAGTTTGTAAAACGATTCGCCAAACTGCTTATCAAGATTGCTCCGAAGCTTTTTTATTTCAACGGAAGCGTCAGAGCCCGACTGTGAAAGTTTAAATATTTCTTCAATGCTGTCTAATAAGGCGCTTAGGTCATAGGACTCAGGATTCAATCCATGAATTCTTACGTCTTGAATACTATTAATGAGTTCCTTTGCATTCGCAGAGAGGCCCTCTTCATTGACCCATGGACCCGTATACGTTGGATCGGCGACTCTTACTGCCTCACTACTTAATGGTATGTCTTTACTCAATGCCAACGTGTAGTTTGGACTACCTGACTGCTTTAGCTTGAGTATTCTTGAGAGGGCTACCGCCGTGTTGGTCTGGCTTATCGAACCAACAGTGTTTAGAGGGAATTCCTTGCCAAATGTGGCCGAATGACCGTTGGAAGGGAATGCAAAGCCTGAAAGCAGGGTCAGGCAAGCCAATTTATATCGTAATGATGCCATGTCACTTAATGTGCCGTGGGCTGGAAGGCTGGGGTCCGCGCCGTTTAAAGGTCTATTGTTTTTGTCAGCCTGCTCCTGTGATCGACGTTATTCGCATTCCCTGAACAAGGAAATTGGCATCCTCTATAACCGTTACTTGGTTTTGCTAACTCATCGGCAAATGCGTTGTGATGCGTATCGTTTTGTACAGCGAGCGCCGCCCGTCGCCCTATCGGGAGTCAGTACGGGAGAGTCAGTACGGAAAGCGGCCCGTTGGCCGCGGCGAGCGTCGCCAGGCTTACAGCAACTCTCTTAAGCTCTGCAAGTAAGCTTGTTCATCTGGAGCACGCGATTGCCGTTGTGCTTCCCAAAGGTAAAGGCCCAGCCGTTCAATCATCATATGTTCGACTGTGTGGCCGTCCCCGTGCTTTAAAAGCAACGACCGGGTGATGGAAGCGATGCCAACAGGTCGGTCTGTTCCCACTTGCTCACGTAGCGCCAGATGCAGACTGAGATGCAGGAAGGGGTTTTCGTGTCCGTCCTCTCCAGTGAAGTCATGGTCCAGTAATTCATCAGAGCCCGACAATAGAGTGTGGTACTCGGGATGCTCTTCCAAAAGGGAGGCTATCTGTTTTTCAAGAGGCTCCAGTGTTTGGCCTTCCTTGTGTTTTTTCCATGTTTTGCGAAACATCTCACGAGTTCGTATGCGATCTTGTGTGAACAACATGTTCAAGATTTCCTTTTCTGGAAAATAGAATCAGCCAGATTTTTTAAAGCGAGCAATAGGCCCAGTGTAATGAACGCACCGGGAGGAAGCAAAGCGAGTAATACGCCATTGTCAGCGCTGAATATCTGGAGCGTCCATTCTTTTGCTTGTGTGCCAAACAATATATTCGCCTGATCTAACAAAGTGCCCTGACCAATCAACTCGCGCAGTGAGCCTAATAGTACGAGTATCCATAAAAATCCGATTCCCATTGCCAAAGCATCGATGATTGATTCTTTGAGATCATTCCGGGCTGCGAAAGCTTCCGCCCGTCCGATGATCAGGCAGTTAGTCACGATAAGAGGCAGAAAGATCCCCAGTGAGCTGTGCAAGCTGGGTAGCCAAGCCTGAATGAGAAGTTCAAGAATCGTCACTGTTGTTGCGATGATCAGTACATAGATAGGGATGCGGATAGATGTGATGAGATAAGGCCGCAACAGTGATGTGGACGCGTTAGCTATTAACAACGTTATCAGCGTTGCTATTCCCAGACCCAAGCCATTAACCAGATTATTACTTACCGCTAAAAGCGGACATAGCCCTAGCAATTTGACCAACGCCGGGTTCTCGGACCAGATGCCGGATATAAAAAGGCGCTTGCTCGAAGTAGATGGTGTATCGCTATTCATCCCGGGAAAACCTCGTCAGGATGTGCCTCAAACCAAATGAGAGCCTTTTGGATAGCGTGTACCACTGCCCGTGGTGTGATCGTGGCTCCAGTGAAGGCATCGAATTTTCCACCTTCTTTTATGACATTCCAATCGCGATCAGAGTAGGTGTTCAATGATTTTTCAGTGAACTGCAAGATCCAGTTTGATCTTCTGAGTTCAATATCGTCACCGAGCCCGGGGGTTTCTGAGTGATCGATGACTCTACTACCGATGATTGTGCCGTCAACATTTACGCCCAGTAGTAGATCAATCGCGCCGTTATAGCCGTTTGGGGCGACGATACTGATAACAGCCGCAATGGGTTTGTTGTCGATGTAGGCTGGATAAACCTTGTGCGGTCGAGAGCTACCTAACGCTGGTGCGTTTACCCAGTGAGCAGTCTCCAGGGGATCGTTGTCAAAGTCTTTATTCGGCAGAAGTTGTATCAACGTGTCTTTTGCTTGCTGGTTCTTGACGTTTTTTATTCTTGTCGCGGTGGATGTATGGGCTATGGCAAGGACAATCATCGCAATTGCCACAAAACCACCCAGTATCAAAGTTGCTCGTTTTACCTCACTCATACGTGACGCCTATTGCGGGTGGCTTGATACTCGAGTATGGCGTGATCAATAGTTGGCGCGCAGACGTTCATAAGCAGAACAGCGAATGCGAACCCTTCCGGGTAGACGCTGTATTCGCGAATGACAAAGGCGAATATACCAATGCCAGCACCGTAAATGAGTTGGCCAATTCTGCTCGTGGCAGCGCTGACTGGATCAGTAGCGATAAAAAAGGCACCTAGCATCAGCCCGCCCGTATGAACAGACCAGAACGTTGGTATGAGCGTACTCTGTCCAAAGGTGTTGGCGAGAACATAAAGCGTGATAATCGAGAGCAGAACCGATACGGGGATATGCCAACTGATAATCCGTTTATAAAGTAAATAAAGGCCTCCAGCCAACCAGGCAAAACTAAGCCAGAGCCAAGGTGATTGAACAATTTTGTTGGCCACACTTTCCTTATATTCATGCAGGCTCAGCGTTGTTTTATCTGTATTACCGTTTCCATCACTTGAATGCTCGTCAGTTTGTGTCTGAGAACCCGTCTGTCGTTGGGATTCTGTATTTTGTGAGACCTCCTTATCTCGACCAAGCACATCCGAGTTTTTAATTTCACGTAATCGATCTAAGAGAGTTGCCCCGGAAATACCATCCCAATCCTCAAAGGACTGTTTGGTCGTCAATTGGGACGGTGGTTGGCTGCTCTCACTATTAAGGCTGACTGCCGATGAATTCATTTCTATAACAGGCGCCAACGTCCAGTTCGTCATAGTTACCGGAAAAGACACCAGCAAAAATGCGTACGCCACCATGGCAGGATTAAAAGGATTGCTGCCTAGTCCGCCAAAGACGTGTTTGCCCAGTGTCACAAGTACAAAGACTCCTAAGACAATTTGCCAAGCAGGCAGTGCGGGCGGTATGCAAAGTACCAATAGCCATGCTGCTAGAACGGCGCTGGCATCCAGCACCACCACTTTGGCATCTCGCCGACGCAGCCATACGCAAATATATTCCACCGTTATTGCCGTAAAGCTGGCAATCAGTAAGTTAACGACAATTCGTTGATCAATCAGTAACGCATAAAGAACGGTGCCTGGTACTAACGCCATCATGACCAACAGCATCGTCGTTTGGACGCTGCGAGTTTTATAACCCGGTGCTGAAAGTGCCGTTGTGTGTGAGCTCATGAGTCAGATTCCGGGTTGTTGGAATCAGATGAGTTCTTTATGCCATCAGAATGGTTACGAGATGGCTTTTCGTTTAATTCGGGCTTGGGGGTGGTCTTCTTTCTTCGATTTTTTACTCTAGCTAACGCGCCTGCGATAGGATCCACCGAAGAAGCCTGCGTCGATTTAGCCGCGGCCCGTTTTAGCTCCTTCTGTTTTTTTCGTGCAAGCTCGCGCTGTTCTCTTTTTTCAAATCTAATTTTCGCCGTATAAGCAGCCTCTGCTTGCTTGCGTTCAAGGTGTAAAAGTCCTTTCGCGTATTTGAACGTGTGCGTTAATGGGATAAAAGAAGGGCAAACAGCGTCGCAACAACCGCATTCAATGCAATCGTAAATTCCGAGTTTAATAATTTTGGCTGAGTCTGCTTTTATCGAGAACGGGTGAAGCTGCTGTGGCATTAAGTCTACTGGGCAAATGTCGCTACAGGCACTGCATCGTATGCACGGTTGCTCCCTATTTTTTATTGCCACACTCTCAAGGGTAATGCTGTTAGTGGTTGCCGTAACAGGTACGTCTAAGTCACTTAGATCAAATCCGCTGAGTGGGCCGCCTAGTCGAACACGTGTCGATGAATCACTAGTTAAATTATTCGTTTGCTTGAGTACTTCCCTAACTGATGTTCCTAGGAATACTCGGACATTCGTCGGATGTAATGCCTGTTCTCCTCCGATGGTGACAATGCGAGTCACCATCGGGAAACCCTTGCGCGCTTGTTCTATAGCGACGACCGTTGCGACATTCAGGCAGAGGATGCCAAGTTTACTAGGGTGTTGATTACCCGTTAGTCGCTGACCGGTGAGGCGCTCGACTAATAAATTTTCCGCTCCAGACGGGTACACAGGATCAAGCTGTACTAACTCGATAACGGCTTTAGGGTCGTGCATAGAGAGTGCAGTGGATAGTGCCTCGATGGCTTGCCGCTTATCGTTTTCGATAGCAAGAATGCAACGCTTACAGTCAAGCTTTTTGATTAGATTCACAATGGCGATAACCACAAGCTCTGATTCAGCCATTAAAAGAGATTCGTCGCAACTAATCTGTGGTTCGCATTCAACAGCGTTGATAATGAGCGTTTCTACCGACTTGTTTCTCAGTGAGTTTATTTTCTCCAGCGTGTTAAACCCTGCGCCTCCTAAACCATAAATGGCGCTGGCAGCAAGTCTTTCTTTACTAATTTCTTGTTCTTCTGAATAGCATTTTTGGTATGGCTCGTCGTTAAGAAGTGGCTTAATGACAACGCTGTTGACGGCTAGTTTTGATACATGGTTACACTTGCATGGTTGTATCGATTCAATAACACCACTACAGCTTGATATAACGCCTTCAGCGAGTAGCTGGCCTTGCTGCACATGTTCGTTTACGCTTACAAGCGGCGTCAGTTCCCGTCGATGATAGTCCCAGAGTGGAATAGTGATATAAGCCGGCAAGCTAAGCGTTTCTATTTCCCCGTTTGTCGGAATGCCGGGTTTGTTTCTAGGCAATAACAAACCACCGGATAAAGGGGCAACGTTAGTAGCTTCGTTGTTATCCTCCTTTCGAATCATCATTGTGGCTTTGGCGCCTGCCAATCGCTTAGCGTCTGTGCAGCCGGGACTAGCTCAATACAATCCACCGGGCATGGTGGAATGCAGAGTTCACACCCAGTGCATTGATTCGCAATGACGGTGTGCATGTATTTCGACGCTCCGACGATTGCGTCTACCGGGCATGCCGCAATACACAATGTACAACCGATGCAGTCCGGCTCTATGATGAGCGCGACTTGTTCTGGTTTATGTTCCCCGTTGGTTGTGTCTAGACTAATAACGTCCTTGCCTAGCAAGGTGGCAAGTTCTTGAATCAATGCATCGCCACCTGGAGGGCATTGGTTGATGGGCGCATCGTTTTCAATAATTGCTGTCGCGTATGGGCGGCAACCCGGGTGACCACATTGTGCACATTGCGTTTGTGGAAGTAGAGTGTTCACCCTTTCAACCAAGTCTTCTGCGGAACCTAGCAGGCTATCTTCTTTTTTTTCGTTGTCAGATGATTTGCTTAATTGCAGTCGTTTGCTTTTCGATAAAAAGGCGAGTGCTGCCCCTGAGAGGCATGCCATTAAAACGAAAATAATTAAGGCGATGAATGTGTTCATCAGCGATCCATTCCGCCGAATCCCATAAATGCCAGGGACATGATGCCAGCGGTTATCAGTGCTATGGCACCGCCTTTAAAAGGTGTGGGTACATCAGCCAGTTCAAGACGTTCTCGAATGGCAGAAAATAGTATAAGGACGATCGTAAAGCCAACTGCGGCACCGAAGCCGTGAAGCATGGCTTCTATAAGGCTATGTTGTCTATTGACACTTAAGAGTGCAACACCCAGTACCGCACAGTTAGTTGTTATGAGAGGAAGGTAGAGGCCGAGTACACGGTGCAATAACGGGCTTTGTTTACGAATGACGATTTCGGTAAATTGAACAACGATTGCTATAACAAGAATAAACGCAAGTGTTCTCAGATATTCCGCATCGAATGGCACTAATACCCATTGATTAACCAGGTAGCTTAGTGAAGCCGAAAGTGTGAGTACGAAGGTAGTGGCAATGCCCATGCCCAGCGCTGAATCAAGTCGCTGGGATACCCCCATAAACGGGCAAAGACCTAGGAACTGCACGAGTACAAAGTTATTGACCAGTACAGTTCCTAATAAAATGAGTGCAACGTCTCGCACTGCATCAATAACTTAGCAGGTACTTAACCGATCAAGATCGGTTGGGTATAATTGATGATATGTGTTGATCAATTACTTGACTCTCATGCCCGGTGTAGCGCCATCGTCCGGTGTCAATATGAATATATCCGAACCTCCGGGGCCGGCGGCTAGAACCATTCCACTCGATACACCAAAGCGCATTTTGCGTGGTTTTAAATTAGCCACCATGACTGTTCGACGGCCGATCAACGCTTCGGGTTCGTAAGCGGCCTTGATGCCTGCGAACACCGTACGCGATTCAACACCGATGTCCAAGGTGAGCTGAACGAGTTTGTCAGCGCCTTCCACTTTCTGTGCATCGGTAATAGTCGCAACACGAAGATCCACCTTGTTGAAATCATCAATCTCGATTTCAGGTTTAATCGGCTCCAGCTCAGAGCTTGCAGCGGATTTGTCTGATGCTGATTCAACGGCCGGGCCGGACGCTTTGGTCTCCTCGAGAATTTTTTCGATCTGAGAAGATTCAACACGCGTCATCATTGGCTTGAATTTGTTAATTGAATGATCAGTCAGTGGCTGCTCTAATGATTCAAGCGAAAGTGATGTGTTCAGAAACTCTTCGGTCTGCTTAGCTAGCTCGGGTAATACCGGGCTGAGATAGGTAGCGATGATGCGAAAGTAGTTCAAACCGACTGTGCAGATTTGTTGCACTTCGGTGAGTTTGTCTTCGTCTTTAATTTTGACCCACGGCTCAGCATCATTGATGTAGGTGTTGGCATGCTCTGCAAGAATCATGATTTCCCGCATGGCTTTACCGTACTCACGCTGTTCGTAGTACTGCATGATCACCTGCTGTGCGCTTGTAAACAGCGCATAGTCATTTTTTAGATCTTCCGGATAGTCGGCGGCAAGCTTGCCTTCAAAGCGTTTGCTGATAAAGCCTGCGCATCTGCTGGCAATGTTGACGACTTTGCCGACAAGGTCGGCGTTAACGCGTGTAACGAAGTCATCGAAATTCATATTAAGATCGACAACGCCGCCGGAGAGCTTCGATGCATAGTAGTAACGAAGATACTCAGGCTTTAAATGTTTAAGCCATGTTTCTATCGTGATGGAGGTTCCACGAGACTTAGACATTTTAAGGTTGTCGATCGTCAGGAAGCCATGGGCAAATACACCGCTGGGTTGGCGAAAGCCTGCGCCTTGAAGCATTGCCGGCCAGAACAGGCAATGAAAGTTGATGATGTCTTTACCAATGAAGTGGTAAACCTCAACGTCAGAGTCCGGTTTCCAAGTGTCTTCCCAGTTTTCACCGGTGCGCTTGCACAGGTGCACCTGACTTGCAATATATGCAATCGGCGCATCGAGCCACACGTAAAAATATTTGCCTGGTGAATCGGGTATCTCGAAACCGAAGTAAGGGGCGTTGCGTGAAATATCCCAATCTTGCAGACCCGATTCTAACCATTCTTTGAGTTTATTAGCGACTTCTGCTTGCAGTGTGCCGCTAGCGGTCCACTCTTTGAGCATATCGCCGAATTTACTCAGCGCAAAGAAATGCTGCTCGGAATCGCGCAATTCTGGCGTTGTGCCGGAGACCTGGGATATCGGTTCCTTCAGATCTGTCGCATCATAAGTGGCACTACAGTTTTCACAGTTGTCACCGTATTGATCCGCGGCGCCGCAATTAGGGCAAATTCCCTTTACGTAACGATCCGGCAGAAACATTTGCTTCTCGCTGTCGTATAACTGCTTGATGGTCCGCTTTACGATATGACCGTTGTCTTTCAACCTCTCGTAAACGAGGTTGGCCATTTCCCTGTTTTCATCGGAGTGGGTTGTATGAAAGTTATCCGGAGACAGCAGAAAGCCTTCGATATCGCGTTCGTGTTCAGTTTTGATTCTGGCGATCAGTGCTTCAGGCGAAATACCTTCGGATTCGGCCTTGAGCATGATAGGCGTGCCGTGGGCATCATCGGCCCACACCCATTGGCATTCATTGCCTGCGAGGCGTTGATAGCGCACCCAGATATCGGTCTGGATGTACTCCAACATATGCCCGATATGAAGTGCACCATTGGCATAGGGAAGGGCGCTGGTAACCAGTATACGGCGGCTCATTAGGATATTGCTTATGTCTTTAGGCATGTGTCGAAACAGAGGGTTCCGCTGCTTGCACATGCGTGTATAGTTGTCGGTTGCTTAGTAGTTTAACAGTCAAGTAGTTTGAGTACATATTAGTAGGAGTATTGCAGTCGCATGACAGACGTTTCGCGTGAAAAAATAGAGCAGGTGCTCGGCCAGATTCAAGACCCTCATCTGAATAAGAGCCTGATAGCCGCCAAAACCGTGAAAGATATTCAGGTGGACGGTTCATCAGCGGTTGTTGATATTTGTCTGCCATACCCTTGCGGGTACTGGGCAAGTACGCTGCGATCTCAGATTGAGGAATCCCTAGCTGCGATCGCGGGTGTCGAAAAAGCTACGATCAACATTACCCATAAAATCATCGCTCATTCGGTGCAGCATGGTGTAAAGCGACTCGAGAATGTGAAGAACATTATCGCGGTGGCGTCGGGGAAAGGCGGGGTCGGCAAATCGACAACCTCGGTCAATCTGGCACTGGCGCTAGCCTCAGAGGGCGCAACGGTCGGATTGCTGGATGCAGATATCTACGGTCCCAGCCAACCTCGTATGATGGGCCTCTCCGGTCAGCCGGATTCCACCGACGGCAAAAGCATCGAACCGATGGAAAACTATGGCATCCAAACCATGTCAATTGGATATCTGATCGATCAGGAAACCCCCATGATTTGGCGTGGCCCAATGGTGACGCAGGCCTTGGAGCAGTTACTCAACGATACCAATTGGCGAAGCCTGGACTATCTCATCATCGATTTACCGCCCGGAACCGGTGATACGCAATTGACGCTGGCGCAGAAGGTACCTGTCAGCGGTGCTGTTATCGTAACGACTCCACAGGACATTGCACTACTCGATGCTCGTAAGGGGCTGAAAATGTTCGAAAAAGTTGAAATACCTATTCTCGGTGTGGTCGAAAACATGTCCACTCATGTTTGTAGTCAATGCGGGCATGAAGAAGCCATATTCGGTGAGGGTGGCGGTCAGACGATGGCCTCGGAATCTGACATCGACCTATTAGGCTCGCTTCCTTTAGAAATGAGCATTCGAGTGCAAGCCGATAGTGGCAAACCGACGGTGGTTTCCGATCCCGATAGCCGAACAGCAGAAGCCTATCGCGAGATCGCTCGCAAAGCAGCTGCTCGCCTGTCACAACAGGCAAAAGACTACTCAGCTAAATTCCCCAACATTGTTATTCAGAATACGTGAGCATAAAAGCGGATAAATGGATTCGGCGCATGGCCGAATCACACGGCATGATCGAACCCTTTGAGGCAGGTCAGGTGCGGGTGGATGCGTCGGACGAGCGGATAGTCTCCTACGGGACCTCCAGCTATGGCTACGATGTCAGATGTGCCGATGAATTTAAAATATTCACGAACATCAACCACGCCGTCGTCGACCCGAAAGCGTTCGACATGGACAGTTTTGTTGATATCAAGTCTGACGAGTGCATTATCCCGCCCAATTCGTTTGCGCTGGCAAGAACCGTCGAATATTTCCGCATTCCTCGCAATGTGCTTACCGTCTGTCTCGGAAAAAGCACCTACGCGCGTTGCGGAATCATTGTTAACGTGACGCCGCTGGAGCCCGAATGGGAAGGGCATGTCACCTTGGAGTTTTCGAACACCACGCCGTTGCCTGCCAAGATATACGCCAATGAGGGTGTTGCGCAGATGCTTTTCTTCGAGAGCGATGAAATTTGCGAGACCTCTTACGCTGATCGGGGTGGGAAATATCAAGGTCAACGTGGTGTGACTTTGCCCAGAACCTAATTCATTATTTATTTGCCTATCTGGCTGTTTTTTGGAAGAATCACTGTAGATGAATTTATGAGTACCGACATGATTGACAGAGATGGCTTTCGAGCCAATGTCGGCATCATACTGAGCAACAGTGCAGGTAAGGTCTTCTGGGCGCGTCGTATCGGCCAGGATGCCTGGCAGTTTCCGCAAGGCGGAATCGATGAAAGTGAGTCTCCCGAAGAGGCCATGTACAGAGAGCTGCGTGAAGAGACCGGACTAGCGCCAGATGATGTCGATGTGCTTGGCTGTACGCGGGAATGGCTAAGGTATAGGCTTCCGAAGAGATACGTCCGTAGAAATCAAACACCTGTTTGCATCGGTCAGAAGCAAATCTGGTACATGCTACGCATGCTGGGCAACGAATCGGCCGTGGATCTGGCAAATTCAACCAAGCCTGAGTTCGACCATTGGCGATGGGTGGATTACTGGGAGCCATCCAAAAAGGTGATATTTTTCAAGCGTAAGGTCTATAAGAAAGCCCTGACAGAGCTTGAGCCTCTGCTCGCTACGGTTTAGAGCCTACCCCCTATAATCCGCTGCTGTTGCCCCTAATTTGGGGCAATGCCGTCTAGTAGAACGGCCGGACAATCACCATAACGATGATGAGTGCCAGGAAGGCAACAGGAACTTCGTTGAACCAGCGATACCAGACATGCGAGCGCGTATTGAGATCGGCGCGAAACACCTTCACCAGTCTGGCGCAGTACATGTGATAGCCGAATAAACCCAGCACCGCGATGAGTTTCACTTTCATCCATGCCAGTGCGAGCAGACCAGGCATCCAGATGATGAGCAGCAGGGTTCCAAACACAAGCGTCAACACAGCGCCCATGGTGGTGATCGCCAGTAGCTTTCGCTCCATCACCTTGAAGGTTTCTATTTGCTGAGTATTCGTAGGGTCCGCTGACGCGTGATAGACAAAAACCCGCGGTAGATAGAACAGCCCGGCAAACCAGGTAACCATGAAAATGACGTGTAGTGCTTTAATCCACAGCATGTCAGCTTGCCTCAAGCAATTGGTTGAGCTCGGTACGTAGATTCTTAAGATCAACTGCACCTATATAGCGTTTAACCAGATGACCATCGCCGCTGATCAGATAACTTGTCGGTGTCCCTACCACCGTTGCAAAAGCATCTACCGCTTCTCCGTGCAGGTCTAGAGCGATGGGGAACGGCAAATCTAGTCGTTGCGATAGTTGCAGCACGTCGCTAGGGCGATCGTAAGGCATCGCTACGGCGATGAGTTCGAAGCCGGCAGTATCAAACTCCTCATACAGTTCTGCCAGATGCGGCATTTCCTTGATGCAGACGACACAAGTCGTTGACCAGAAGTTGATCAGAGTAGGGCCGGCTTGATTTTGCAGCGCGATGTCTTTACCGCTCAGGGTCTTGAATACCAGCTGGCTAACGGTTTCATCAAGCTCCTTATGTTTGTTGCAAGAAGCCAGTAATAGACACACGAGAACCACCGCAACCCAATTCAGCATCAGTGTTTGACGCGAGAAATGCGTTGATAACGAGTGAATGGTTGGGAGGGTCACTGTGTGTAGACGACGTTGATGTTGGTTGGGGAAATGCATTGTAACGAATTAGGGGTTTCACAGGCCTGTGCCAAGTAACCAAACCGGCAATGAGCACCGGGTAACAAAACCTAAAGGATGTTCGATGCTTGGCCGACATTTTTGTTGGAAGGGTGTGATCTGTGCATTTTCCTTCTGAGAGATGTTGCTGATTTGTACGAAATTATCAGGTTTCTGGCTCTATTCAGGATGCTCGGAAGCTGTTGTTAACTGGAGAACGTGTTTCATGAGAAGACTACTCAGCTATATGGTGCTTGGCTTTAGCCTGCTGGCTGGAGCTGCACACGCCGATACGTCAAATATCTACGTTGGTGGCGGATTTTCCGATGCCAGCATCCAAGACACGTTTGGCGCTGAGAAATCTCTAGGCAATCTGTCCGCCACCATCGGTTACAGCTTCCATCCCTATTTTGCCTTGGAGCTGCAGGTGGGCTCAGCTTCCGATGATACCGAGAGTATCGTCAGTGAGTCTTTGCTGACCTATCAGGCTGCAATGCTAAGGATTGGTTACCAGTGGAATCGAGTAGGACTCTACCTCTTGGGTGGAACTGCCCAATTTGATATCGACTCTCAAATCACTGAAGAGGACACGGCTGATGTGATGGGTATCGGCATCAATTTGTTTGGCAATCGAAACACCTCGCTGAATTTGCATGTGCTCAGTTTCGCGGATGGCATGTTCAGAACAACGACCATTGGTTTCCACCACTACTTTGGCGGATACCGGTAATTGCCTCATGCGAACAAGGGACAAGATTAAGATGGATAAAAAACTTCTCGCATCGATGCTAATGATTGGCTCTATTGCGCTCAGTGCTTGCGGTCAACGTCCAGATGGTGAAGAGCTTCAACTCGGGGCTGCCAACTTTGGTGTTGATGGGGTTGGTATTAGAGTTATTACCAATGCCAATAGTATTTCAACGGGTGGAACAGAGAGTGCGAACTTAACTGCACTGGTTACCGATGAAAACAATAATGCAATGGCCGGTACCAGCGTAACCTTCAGTACCAGTAGTGGCATTCTTCAGAATATTTCTTCTGTCACCGATGAAAATGGTGAGGTCAGTGCAACACTGAGTCTTCCTCAGTATTTTGACAACGAAGATATTTTCGTAACAGCTGAGGCTGACGGAAATTTCGCTGAGGTCATGGTTACTGCAACTGGATCTGTCGTCGAAGTAAGTGGACCTGATAATCTGGTATTGGGAGATGAGGCTGAAGTCATTATCTCCTTGTCCGCAGGTAATGAGGAGCCCATTGCAAATTATCCGATAGAAATAACATCCACTGCGGGAAACATCATAACACCAAGTAATGTGATGACTGGATCAGATGGTCGAGTCACTGTCATGGTTGGAACAGACAATGGCGATGATACGCTTCAAGTGGCAGCTCTAAACGGCACCGTCTCATCTTCACTTTCCTTTCAAGTGTCGCATGACTCACTTCGGTTTGCGGATGAAATCGTTAATTCAGAATTACCAGTCGCGTTAACAATTCCAGTTACTGTGACATGGACAAGTCAGGATGCGCCGGTTGCAGGTAGTCAATTATTGTTCTCCACAACTGCGGGTGAAATTGTGGGTGACTCTCTAGTCACCACTGATGCAAACGGTCAGGCAACTGCCCAGCTGCGCTCATCCAGTTATGGTCCAGCTAACATCACTGTAGAAGATGCTACTGATGCAAGACCACGAACTAGCCTGGAAGTGGAGTTTGTTGCTATTAACCCTGCTGCCTTACGCTTCGAAGCATCGTCTACTCGTGTGGCGATCAATGAAACTAGTGTTTTAAGTGCAACTGTACTTGATGCTCAGGGGAATCCTGTAAAAAATCAAGTGGTTGATTTTTCCGGATTGGATCTTAAGGGCGGACAGATTAACCCGGCTTCCGCGCGTAGTAACAGTCAAGGGGTCGCCAGCGTTACGTTTACTGCAGGATCTAATGCCACAGAGATCGATGATATTGAAATCGTGGCTAACGTAAAGAACACCGCTATTTCCAACGCTCTTCGTTTGAGTGTTATCGAGCGTGCTCTTAACGTGACATTAGGTACTTCAAATTTAGTGCAGTCGCTTAACTTTGATACTCAGTATGGTGTGTCTTACGTTGTGCAGGTAGCGGACGGCAGTGGTGCACCGCTGGAGAATGCCAGTGTTGATTTTTCAATTCGACCGCTTGTTTATGTCAAAGGGTTCATGATCCCTAATCCTGACAATGACTCTGAAATCAAATGGATTCAGAATATTACCGCTGAATGCGTTACTGAAGATCTGAATGGAAATCGGATAATGGATTTTGACGAAGACATTAACGGAAATGGCTCGCTAGATCCACAAGATCCTGCGCTGATCGCAGCTGTTAGCGAGAACTCTGAAAACCAAGCAACCATCGTAGGAGGCGTGCTGTCTACTGACGCTAACGGCTCTGGTTATTTTGAATTACGTTATCCAAAGAGTAATGCGCTTTGGTCAATGATAGAGATCACCGCAAGGGCAAGAGCGTTTGGTGCTGAAACTGAAGATACATTCGTGCAAGTTTTAAGCGTTAGTGTTGACGATGTTGCGGAAAGTGCAAGTCCACCTAACTCTTTGAGCCCGTATGGCACAAGCGGTCGCTGTGAGGACACGCTCTAATCATGGCTATTAAAGGCGACTCCAATTCGGGTGTTTCGAATAACGATGAAAACGTAAAGCTGGTTCAGTCAGCTGCGCGTTCAGTTTCACCAGTCACTGAGTTAAATTCCGCTAACGCCAAAGCGTTATCAAAGTCTGCTGTCGTTGTACACGTTCAGCGTAATGACGAGATAAAGCCGGAAAATTCTCATCGCTGGATGATGTATCTCGTTGAAGGTTCGTTAACGCTTCACACCGGTAAAGAAGAAGTAGGTGTTCTTAACGCAAATACGCGAGAAGCTCTACAACCTTTGTTTCAAGATAAAGGGGCCTATCAGAGTGCGCGTACTAGTTCCGTTGCGAAGATCGTTAAATTCGGTCGCGAGCAATTGGATATCTTGCTTAAAGAACAACAGAAGAATGCTGTCTCTGTCCACGATGTTCATGTCGGTGAACTGGATAATCTCATTTTTGATGGAATCGTAGAATCTGTCTCTACGCATTCTGTCTCTCTGCCAAGTTCTCCTGATAGTGCTTTAAAGATCTTAGGATCTTTGTCTCGTGTTGCCGGTATTCCTGAGCTTGCGGAAGTTATTCAATGTGATCCAGGCTTGGCGGTGCACATTGTCAGAACAGCTAATCGAGTCGATGTCGGTACAACGGAATCTACACATAGTATTCGTGGTGCTATTACAAGATTAGGTGTTGAGGAAACACAGCGGGCTATTGCCGAACTGTTGAAGGTCAACATCATGTCGCCTGCTAATGACGTTGTCGATGTCAGAATGAAGCGCTATATTCAGAGAACATCTTTAGCAGCATCAATCGCACAAGTACTCTCGCGGGAAATTGCTCATTTAAAGCCGGAGGTTGCTATGCTCGTTGCCTTGGCTGCTGATGTGGGCGAGCTACTGATACTGAAGCAAGCGAATGAGCACGCTGATAAATTCACCGATGAACGTCAACTGGCAACGGTTATCGATAACCTCAGAGTCATGGTTAGTAGTTGGCTAATGTCGGCCTGGGATTTTCCTTCTGAATTTCTTGATGCTTCGGTCAAGTCACGAGACTGGTATCGCTCGCATAACGGTGAAATCACTTATACCGATCTGGTGACTGCCGCACTACTGATTATCAACTCGGAAATGCCGGGCTCTCAGCCCACGTCGATTCCCAACGCCGCTAATCTGTTGCTTGCAAGACGGTTACAACAGGCGGGTATTGATTTAACATCCCCGGGTGCGATTGTTCGTGCTGCTACTAGCCGAATCGTTACCGTTCAGGGTTTGCTCAAAGCCGGTTAACGGCCGATTGCAGAAGGCCGCCTTACTGCCCGTCTGGGCGCCAATGGCAAACAGGCGGGATATGCAATGTCAGCTTGTCACCGACAGATAGTGAGCCGGGTCTCTCAACCCACAGTGTAACTCCGCGCTTGCCCACAGCGGCTTTTGGAAATCCTTTGCCATGCCCCGGTCTGTGTTGCTCAATTATCTCGCCCGGGAAACGACAAGGCGCGTTTTCCATATCAACAACGAGCGATGTTCCATTGTCCGCAATTAGTCGGGATGAGGGTGGTATCTGACTGAATCCAGGGATGCCTTCAAGAACAATGTTTGCACCCACCCAGCACGGATCCAAAGTATCTAGATCCAGCGTTTTCTGGATGCTTGATAGTTCCTCGACAGACAGTACAGACAGCTGACGGGTATTTCTAATCTCTGTGCCTTTCGGGTACTGACTTTGAACTCGAACGCATGATGCTCGTGTCAGGCCACTGTGAATGTCTTCAGGGAAGCCCGTGTAGTCAACTTCAGCCTGTTCTATTGATGTCGTGGAGAGATCAGAGGAATCCTTGTTTACTCCAAGGAACCGGACGGTTGCAATAACGTCCGTAGGTGTCAGCATTGGCATAATTTAAGGTCCGGTGCTTAAGTCTGGCTGGGAATATCCATGCGTCGTAGCTCTTTCGGTATTGAGAATGTAATTGTCTCTTCAATGCCGTCGGTCTCAGTTGCAGTCTTGCCGCCTTCATTGCGCAATCGCTCGACTACCTCGTTCACCAGAATCTCAGGGGCGGATGCGCCAGCGGTTACACCTACTTTTTTCTTTCCGTCCAACCACTGGGTTTGAATGTCCACGGCTCGAGTAATCAATTTTGAATCTACGCCAGCTCGTTCGCCAAGCTCTGCCAGGCGATTTGAGTTTGAGCTGTTACTCGCACCCACTACCAGCAGTAAATCGATTTCTTCACATAGCTTCTTAACCGCATCCTGACGATTTTGGGTTGCGTAGCAAATATCATCTCTGTTCGGCGCAACAATTTCAGGGAAGCGATCTCGTAGAGCATCGATGATGTCTTGTGTGTCGTCAACCGACAGCGTTGTTTGCGATAC
>CAZCKD010000016.1:0-6879 GCA_964498925.1 uncultured Granulosicoccaceae bacterium | reverse complement strand
GTGGCGTCATTAGGCACCTCATCCAGCTCTTCGACGAAGACAGCGCCTTTGTCCCTGAGTGCATCAACGACAAATTTGTTATGCACCACTTCATGTCTGACATAGATGGGCGCGCCATGAATTTCGATAGCACGCTCTACAATTTCTATAGCCCGATCTACCCCCGCACAAAATCCCCGAGGGTTAGCCAATAGGATTTGCATTCGATATTTCCTAAGATGTGACGTCAGATTTGACGTCGTTTTTTTCGAATAAAGTTAACAGCAGCAACACAATGGTGCCGCAGCTTATTGCCGCATCAGCGATATTGAATGAAGGGAAATAACTTCCGTTCCAATGTACCTGTATGAAGTCGACCACATAGCCATACCAGGCTCTGTCTATCAAGTTGCCAATGGCCCCGCCTAAGATCAGCGATATCGATATGCTCAACCATTTTTCACGTACAGTCATTCTGTAGAGCCATATGCATAGAACGACACTGACGATAAAACTGATCGCTGTAAAAAACCAACGTTGCCAGCCGCCTTCGTTGTCTAGAAAACTAAAAGCGGCACCGTAGTTGTAGGCCTTGGTGATGTTGAAGAAGCCGGTTATTTGAATCTGTTCGTAAAGTGCAAGCGAACGATCAGCCCAAATCTTAGTGATTTGGTCCAGAATGACGACAACAACAACGATCCCGTAGCGGATAAACAATGGCATGGGTCTAAGCGATGCTCCGTTGCTCGCCCTCACCATGCACATTGCTTATGCAGCGACTGCACACTTCAGGGTATTCAGGGTTCGTACCGACGTCTTCTCTCAAATGCCAGCAGCGTACACACTTCTGCCCGGAAGCTTTTGAACTCTCCACGGCAAATTCACTGCCGTTTACAGTGAGTGTTTCAAGTGCGGCAGGTTTGTCATCGAGGGATTTAACGTCGGCAGTAGAGGTGATAAGAACAAATCGTAATTCATCACCGAGCTTTTGCAGAACCGTAGAAACCTCTTGGCTTGCGTAAATTGTGACGGAAGCTTCTAGAGCGCCGCCGATATCACCTGCAGCGCGTAAGGTTTCTAACGATTTAGATACAGCATCTCTCACCTCAGTGATGAGCTGCCAACTTTGATGATCGATAGAAGCCTTGTCATCAAGTTCATACAGGTTATCGATGTAAGTTTCAGTAAAGATACTCTTTGCCCGGGTTTTGGAGTCGATAGACGACTGCTGGCGAAGGTGCTGCCAGATTTCATCTGCAGTGAAGCTAAGCACAGGTGCAATCCAACGAACCATGGCGTCGGTGATCATATACATGGCCGTTTGTGCGGAACGTCGGCCGTGGCTGTCAGCAGCCATGGTGTACTGTCGATCCTTGATGATATCCAGATAGAAGCTGGACATATCGATAGAACAGAAATGATGAATTGTCTGGTACACAGTGTGGAACTGATAAGCTTCATAGGCTTCATCGATGGTTGCCTGAGTGCGCAATGCACAGTCGACAGCCCATCGATCAAGCTCCAGCATGTCATCAGCGGCAACCGCGTGAACTTCCGGGTCAAAATCATTAATCGCGCTTAATAAATATCGAGCCGTATTTCGAATGCGTCGATAAGCATCTGATGTGCGTTCAAGTATTTCATTGGAGACAGTCATTTCGCCGCGGTAGTCGGTAGAGCACACCCACAGTCGAACGATATCAGCACCCAGTGTCTTCAATAACTTTTGCGGCGCAATGATATTGCCCAATGACTTGGACATTTTCCGACCCTTCTGGTCAACAGTAAAGCCGTGCGTTAATACTTGTCGGTACGGTGCCTGACGATTGATAGCAACACTGGTCAGAATGGATGAATGGAACCACCCGCGATGTTGATCAGAGCCTTCCAGGTAGATATCTGCTGGGTACGTTAAATTGTCGTCTTGCTGGAGTACATGCATCCAGGAGGTTCCTGAATCAAACCAGACATCAAGCACATCATTCACTTTGTCGTAGTTGGCTGCCTCGTCCCCGAGTAAGTCTGCGGCATCAAGATCGAACCAGGCTTGTATTCCTGCTGTTTCGATACGTTTGGCAGCAGCTTCGATGAGTTGTGTCGTTTCAGGATGCAGCTCGCCGGTTTCTTTATGTAGAAACAGCGGTAAAGGAACGCCCCAATAACGTTGCCTGGAGATACACCAATCCGGTCTTCCGGCAATCATGCCGTGAATTCGAGACTGACCCCACTCAGGAATCCATTCAACCTTTTCAATTTCTGACAGAGTATCTTTGCGAAGATCCTGAGTTTCCATACCGATAAACCATTGTGGTGTTGCCCGGAAGATAATCGGTGTTTTGGTTCTCCAGCAAAACGGATAGCTGTGCTGATACTTTTCACTTTTAACCAGTCGGCCACGGGCAGTCAGTTCTTCCAACATGTGCGCGTCTACCTTCATGACGTGCTCGCCACCGAAGAGTTCGACATGGTCTCTGAATACGCCATGGTCGTTGACGGAATCGAGTAGTCCTAAATCATGTTTCTGTGCGGAGTAAAAATCATCAACACCATGATCCGGAGCTGTGTGCACAGCACCGGTACCTGTTTCTGTCGTGACGTAATCACCCAGTATGATCAATGAGTCTCGCTCATACAGAGGATGTTTGAGTTTCATACCGGCCAGCGCTTCACCTTGCGCTGTACCAACAATGGCGTACTCTTCGAATTCATAGCGCTTCATGATGTCGTCAACCATGGCTTCAGCAACTACAACTCGCTCGCCGTTAACGCTAACAAGTGCATACGCCAACTCTGGATGCAGAGTGACTGCCAGGTTGCCCGGAATGGTCCATGGAGTTGTTGTCCAGATGACGACATTGACGTCACTTCCGTCATCGTCGGCACCGAACGCTTGAAGCATCGCTGCTTTATCGCGCGGTGCGAAGCGAACATCAATGGCTGTTGATGTTTTATCTTCGTATTCAATCTCGGCTTCTGCCATGGCTGAGTGCGCACCCCAGCTCCAGTAAACCGGCTTAGTGCCTTTATAGACATGGCCTTCTTCGATGATTTTGCCTAATGCTCTGACAATGTTTGCTTCATTCGCGAAGTTCATTGTCAGGTAGGGGGCCTGCCAGTCACCAATGATGCCTAGTCGTTGAAATTCAGTGCTTTGGTTAGCGATTTGCTCAGTGGCGTACTCGCGGCATTTAGCTCGAAATTCGCTCTCAGTGACCTTGTCACCCGGTTTGCCGATAAGCCCTTCTACTTTGTTTTCGATGGGCAGACCGTGACAATCCCAGCCCGGCACATAAGGTGAGTCAAATCCTGCTAACTGACGGGATTTAACGATCATGTCCTTGATGACTTTGTTGACCACGTGACCAATGTGGATATCACCGTTGGCGTACGGAGGGCCATCGTGCAAAATAAATTTAGGACGGCCTGCTGAGTGTTCGCGAATATGGGCGTGGAGACCTTCTTCGTTCCATCGCGCCAGCATCTCCGGCTCGCGTTTGGCCAGATTTCCACGCATCGGGAAATCGGTCTTGGGTAAATTCAGCGTTTGTTTATAGTCGGTCACTAGAATAACTTCGGTTTGGGCGCGTTAAAGGGTTTGGCGATTTATAAGCACTGTCGCCGCACCCGTAAGTGTATGTCATCTGTCGTTTATCAGTTGCCTTGCCGCATCAGCGTCTTTTGCAATTTGCGCTTTAAGCTCGTCAAATGAATCGAATCGTTTCTCTGAGCGCAGTTTTGACAGGAAATCTATGGACAAATGTTGTCCATACCAGTGCACGGATTGGTCCAGCGCATGAACCTCGAGAAGCAGCTTTCTTCCACCCATTGTGGGTCTTTCCCCCAGATTAGCGACGGCAGGATAAATTTCACCGGACTCTTTGTGATGGGCCATAACGGCAAAAACACCCCGTAATGGCGGTCGGTGCGATCCTAATGCAACGTTTGCCGTAGGAAATCCCAGTTGTCTGCCGACTTTTTCACCGTGTATGACGCGACCACTGATTCGGTACGATTTACCCAAGAGACTTGCTGCGGCATCCAGCTCGCCCTCGCTCAAGTGTGCACGGATCCGGGTGCTTGATACCCGCTCCCCGTCATATTCGCAAGTGGGGCTTTGCTCCAGGGAATAACCGAGGGTTTTGGAGGCGTCTTCCAGCATTTGGTAAGTGCCTTGCCGCTTATGACCAAAGCGAAAGTCGTCACCGATGACAAGATGGCGCGCGCGCAATGTGCCGGCCAGGGTCTCAGTCATAAAATTTTCAGCCGTTTGTCCCGCGAATGACTGGTCGAATTTAAGTAGCAGCAATCGATCGATACCAGCGTTCTGAATACTGAGAAAACGATCTCTTAATCCTTGAAGACGGTTGGGCGCATCCTCGTTTGAGAAGTACTCATGCGGCAGTGGATCGAAGCTGATGACGGTGGAGGGTAGCTTGAGTTCTCGCGATGCGTTTTTTACGGCAGCGAAAATAGCCTGATGGCCCAAATGCGCACCGTCGAAGTTGCCCATGGTAATAACAGAGCCAGATTCGTCAGGCCACTCTGATAATCGGCGAATCAGTTGCATGCGGAGGTCAAAAAGATCAACGTTGGAATTAAGAATAGGTCAGGTGTCAAGTATGCGTTACTAATGCTTTGTCCGGTACTGTCTACGCGGAAATTTCCCGTCTCATTACGGACTTGCCAGATGCTTGGGACGGATGCCGGCGATAAACAAACCGATCGCATAGGCCATCGCTGCGCAGCCAATCGCAACCAACAGCTGCGTTATTCTTGTTGATGCAGATGTGCCATCCCAGTCGGCGTTCGAGAACCACAGTAAAGTCCCACTTAGCAGCAGTATTGCCGGTAAAAGTCGCAATGCAAAGCCGGCTATTTGGCTGGATGCCTTGTAAATTTCATCCCGGCCCAGCTGCCGGTACAGCATGAGTGCTTGTTGCCATGCAGATAGCGCGCTTGCCAGAGCCAGTCCCGTATGTGGAGCCACGAAATCAAGATAGATCATCGGCAGCACGAAGATCAGGTTGTAAACCATGTTCGATATAAGCGCGATGATGCCGATGCGCACCGGGGTTTTCGTGTTTTGTCGGGCGAAGAACGCCGGGGCGAATATTTTTACAAGCAGGAAGGCTGGAAGGCCAAGTCCATAAGCAATGAGGCTATAACTTGCCATTGTGGCGTCGTGAGGCAGAAACTGCCCGTACCCGAATAGTGTTTGAAGCATTGGGCGCGCCAGCAGAATCAAACCGATGGCTGCGGGAATCCCTAATACCAGTGTTAGTCGTATGGCCCAATCAATGGTATTAACGAAGTTTTCTTTGGATTTCTGTGCATGATCACGGGAGAGTCGGGGCAGGATGACAGTTGCTAGCGTGACGCCTAGTAAACCGAGTGGAAATTCCATCAATCTGTCGCTGTAATACAGCCAGCTTAGGCTGCCTACCGTCAGAAAAGAGGCAATGATGGTGTCCAGTAGTAAATTGATTTGCGCCACGGATGAGCCAAGAATGGCAGGCGCCATAAGCTTCAGTACCCGTCGCACCCCCGAATGTTTCCATCCCCATCGGGGACGAGGCAGAAGCCCCATTTTCTGCAAAAAAGGCAGCTGTAGAATAAATTGCAGCAGGCCGGCCACGAACACACCCCAGGCCAGGGCCATGATGGGGATGTCGAACATCGGGCTGATCAGTAGCGCGGCTCCAATCATGCAGATATTCAAGAGTACCGGCGTGAAAGAGGGCAGGGCGAATTTCCCGAAGGTATTCAGAATGCTGCCTGCGTAGGCCACCATGCTGACAAAGAACAGATAGGGAAAGGTGATCCGCAGCATTTCCACGGCCAGATCGAAACGCTCTTTATCCTCAATAAACCCGGGGGCGAATAGCATAATGATGAGTGGACTAAACATCACGCCCGCCGTGGTAATCATCAGCAGTACGATGGCAAGCGTTCCTGAGACGTGTGCGGCTAAGTCCAGCAGGGCTGAGCGACTGCGAGTTTCCCGATATTCCGTAAACACAGGAACAAACGCATGAGCGAATGCCCCTTCGGCAAAAAGACGCCTTAGGAAGTTCGGGATTTTAAAAGCAACGAGAAAAACGTCTGTTAAAGCGCCAGCGCCGAATACAATAGCCAGTACTTGGTCTCGAACGAACCCCAAAACCCGGGAAATCAGAGTCATGGCACCCACAACGGTACCTGAACGAGCAAGATTTCCTGGTTTCATCGTTTTCGACGTTGACGCGGAGCAAAGCTCGGTGGATAATGGGCGGCTGAATTCAGTAAAGAAAATTTTGAGGATAGTCCGTGGCCAATACAGCCCAGGCGCGCAAACGCGTTCGCCAAGCAGAAAAAGCTCGCCAGCGTAATGCTAGTCAGCGTTCCATGATGCGCACGATGGTTAAGCGCGTTTTCAATGCCATTGCAGCAGGCGACAAGGGCGCAGCTGAAACAGCGTTGAAAGAAGCAACACCAGTGCTCGATCACATGGCACGCAAAGGCTTGATTCACAAGAATAAAGCTGCTCGTTACAAGAGTCGTTTCAACACTCAGGTTCGTGCTCTGGGCTAAATAGCCCCGATGTACCCAGCCGGCTGCCCATAGCGTTGTGGCCGGTTTGTTCACTGGAGAACGATCATGTTGTCGCGATGGATCAACTCCGGTTCGCCCGAAATGCCAAGCAAGTCTTCAAACCGATCACTAGGCTGTCCTAACAGTTTGGAAGTGTCACCGGCATTGTAGTTGATCAGTCCCCGGGCAATTTCTTTTCCCTTCGAATTAACGCAAGACACTAATTCGCCGCGCGAAAACACCCCGCTGCATTTCACAACACCTACTGCCAGTAAGCTCGAGCCTCGATTGTGCAATACGTCGCAGGCGCCGTCGTCCAGTGTCAGTGTG
>CAZCKD010000015.1:0-30228 GCA_964498925.1 uncultured Granulosicoccaceae bacterium | reverse complement strand
GCAGACAGCGTTAAAATTCTCAAAACTGACCAATTCAGCAAAAACAGCATGCCCGCGCAGGCAATGGTTAATAGTAGTACTGGAACGTTCAGGCTTGCGAGTTCAGGTGTCCAGAGATTGAGTGGGCCCTTTTCGATTAACGTGACGCGATTAAACAGCACGTGTAATGCAAACCAGACAGATAAGTTAAGTATAACTCCCACGACAGCCGCGGTGATGCTGGATAGCGCCTGACTTAGGCGAGGTTGCTCGGTTATCCATTGCAGATAGGGCGCGCCTGCGAAAATCCAAAGAAAGCACGGTACAAATGTCACCCAGAGTGTCAGCGCCGCCGCAATGAGTCCTAGAGTCATTCCACCTTCTTTGAAGCCTGCGACGAAACCTGTGAATTCTGTGACCAGAATGAGCGGCCCCGGTGTGGTCTCGGCCAGACCCAGTCCGTCCATCATTTCACCGGAGGTTAACCAACCGAAGTGAACCACAATGTCCTGCGCCAAATACGCCAGCACGGCGTAGGCACCGCCGAACGTGACCACGGCCAATCGCGAAAAGAATGCCCCGACGTCTTGTAAAAAGTGTGTATGGGATGACAGCGACAGTAAGAAAAATGGCGCTACCCAGAGCGCCAACCAAATAGTGATGGTTAGTAATGTCTTCGGTAACTTCCCAGACAAGGATGCAAGGCTTTGGGAATCGCCACTGTCTTCAAGCTTATTTGATGTCGCTAACGAATCCTTTGCACTAAAAAAACCGAACAGGCCGGCTGCCAGAACAATCAAAGGAAACGAGACATTAAAAAAGAAGATGGCAATAAAGGCCAAGATGGCAATCACCCACTGAGATCGCCTATCCAGTGCTTTTTTTGCCACTCTAAGTAAGGCCTGAATGACGATAACGATAACCGCCGCTTTAATGCCCATGAATAAGGCATCCATAATGGATAGGTTGCCAAAGTGCACATAGAGAATACCCAGCACGAGCACCACTGCAGCGCCGGGAAGAACAAACAGCAGTCCTGCCAACAAGCCACCCAGTGTTCCATGTAATCGCCAACCGGCATAGGTCGCCAACTGCATGGCTTCGGGTCCTGGAAGCAACATGCAAAAGCTCAACGCGTGCATGTATTGTTTTTCGCTGAGCCAACGATTTTCGTTGACGATCATGCGATGCATTAATGCGATTTGAGCGGCTGGCCCGCCGAATGAAAGTAGTCCAATTCGTAAAAAGACTCGAAAAGCTTCTGTCAGGCTTGGCTGATGAAGTTCATCGCCCGTGGATTCAGATTGTTTGTTCATGGGCGGCCTTCTTTAGCATCGCCGACTTGCCACGTGTGTGATTCCGCAGTGGCATCGCGACACCACCGGTAAAATGCGTCGTACAGCTGTATGCCTGCGTCCAGTTGTTCCAGATCATCTGAATACATTCGTGAAAGCCCTAATGAGGCTGCCAGCAATCCCGGTGCTTGTGCTGATAACTCCAGGCGGTCCGTATCGGCTGCACGTACCATTGTAGCTAGTCGGTTCAAGGCGTCGCTCTGTAATTCAAATTCTTCCACCATGGTGTCGAAGGTGCACTTTTCCCCACGATGACTCCAGAAAACGTTTTCTATGTCGAAGGCGGTTGCGTTGAATTTTTCTGCCACTGCTTCAACGGCGCTTGAACTGACGAACAGAAACTGCGCTTGTGGATCAATGAAGCGGCGTATTAACCATGGGCAGGCAATACGATCTATTTTTGGTCTTAAACGCGTCACCCAGACGGTTTGTTGCATCTCGTTGCGTTCGGGAATGTTGCTGTGCGGCACGAGTGGCAACGCGCTCTCTTTCCACGCTTCAATGCCGCCCGTGAGTACCTCTGCTTTAAAGCCTTTTGTTCGGAGGATAGAGGCGGCACCTTCACTGAGCTTCAGCCCCTTGTGGCAATAAACAACGATCGGTCGATCCGCGGCGTGCCCCTCCAAACGGTTGGTAAGTTGTTGGATGTCCAGATGCGAGCACCGGATTGCGGTTGGGATGTAGCGCGGGTTGCTGTTGAAGTCCTCATCGATACGGACGTCAATGATGGTCGGGCACTTATGTGTGCCAATCAATTTGGCGAGTTGGGACACCGTAATATGAACGGGTGAAGCCATGATGCATCCTCCTTTCGGTATGGGTACAGCTGACACTGCACCTATGACAGGCGTATGAAAAGCAGCATATGTAGGTGCTTGATTTTCAACGCGATTAGTGGATGCGAAACCTTGGCTGGCGCCTCACGAGGCGTTCGCGGCCCCTTACATCTATAGTGATTTATTTTTTCGCTCAGGTCAATTGTTCCCAAAGGGAATAGCTTCGCTTGAAGCTACGATGAATGACCCCTGATAGACTCTGCCTTTGCACCACGCCCACAGGGAGACACTCCTAGTGCCAAGTATCGATGTACTACTGAATGCGATTGTCACGCTATTTGTCACCGTTGATCCGATTGGCAATGCGCCTCTGTTTCTGGGATTAACGGTGGGAATGAGCGCAATGGATCGCAGGGCAATTGCTCTAAGAGGCGTGTTGGTGTCCTATTTCATTCTGGCGTTGTTTGCTGTTACCGGCACTGCGGTGCTGGATGGTATGGGCATCACTATCCACGCTTTCAGAGTTGCTGGTGGTCTTCTACTTTTTTATACCGCTTTTGAAATGATTTATGCACAGAGACAAGAGCGTAAAGCGCAAACAACAGAGCTGGCTGCCAAAAGTGAAATTGCCAATTTAGCGGTTTTTCCATTAGCAATTCCGCTGATTGCAGGCCCGGGCTCAATCTCTGCGACCATATTGTTATCGTCCGAAATTAATGCAGATGCATCGGGTTCTGCCTGGATAGGGACGGCAGCATTGCTCGGTGTTTTATTTCTACTGCTGTTATTGACTTACATAACGCTGATTAGCGCTGAATACTTCGAAAAATATCTGGGCATAACAGGCCGTTTGGTGCTGACTCGACTTCTTGGTGTTCTGCTGGCGGCTTTGTCTGTTCAATACGTAGCGGATGGTGCCGTGGCCTTATTTGGCGCTTAAGTGCCAAACTTGCATTATTTGCCGGGCTATTTTTTAATGACAATAAGTTGACACATGATAAACTTGTGAACTACATATAGATATGGCCAATGTTGATGCTGATGTCTTCAGCCCTAATCAAATGGGCTCATGGACGTTTTTGGTGCATTCAACGATCGAATCTAAGATGGAGTCAGGAGTAAAAATGGGAAACAACATAAAATCCCAGCTGTCAGCGCGGCGTGGAGCCGCATGGTTCGCGCTGTCACTGCTTGTTTTCACCGTGTCAGGTTGTGGTGTCGTTGATTTAAAGGCTCCAAATCTTAAAGATATAAAACTACCTAGTCTGGGACTGGGTGGCGCCGGCAATTCAGCTAATCCGACCGAACCTAACAACGATCTCATTGCCGCCAATTTGGTTCACACCCTGGTACAGCTACCTTCGCTGAATCCGCTCGTGACAGTGGTGCAAATGCAGCAATCGAGCTCGGAATTTGACTTGCAAACTAAACTTGCATTGGCCAATCGCGGGTATCAAATAGATCCTGTATCCGGAAGTGATGACGAATATGTGGTCACCACCGAAATCGAGCATTCATCGACACCCACTGGACGCTACAGACTCTATACCGTCAATATCGGCGCTGTGAGTGTAGAGCGTGCCTATGAGGTTGTTGAAGGGCTCACCGTACCAGTCAGTTCGCAACTGGTCACAGGTACAACAGAACGCTCTATATCCATTAACGATGGTATTTTCGAGTCGCCGGATAACCGATTAACCGCTGTTGACTTCCAATCTTTAGACGCCCCCGCCCCTGAAGCCGTGAAGGTTGCTGCGGTCACAGTCGAGGCGCCACAACAGCCGCTGTTTGTTGAAGAGCAGCCGGTGGCAACGCCCACTACGGTTGAGCCTCAGGTCGTGCAGCAGGTGGAAGTTCCAGCAGGCGATTCAAATGTGCCGAACCTCTTAGCAGCGTCTGAGGCGGGCGTTCAAAAGCACAACCTGTACGAAATCGGCCAATCGAACTACGTGGATGTATTCGATGGGTATGAAGACGTCGAGCAAAGCGTTCTGATTTTCCCGAATGACTCCTTACGATTGGGTGATTCCAATAAACAGATCATTGATCAGTATGTATCGAGTATGGATCCCGATACGGACGTGCTGTCAGTGATCGGTTGCAGCATCGGTGCAACCGAAATCAAGAATGGCAATAGTCTGCTAGCCCTGGGTCGCGCCAATCGAGTTAAAGAGGCATTTTTGTTCTCTGGCCTCGAACACGATCAAATTCTGGAAGAGGGGTGTTGGGCACCTGAAGCGTTTAACGAAGCGCTGCCACACCGTGGTGTAGTGGTCACGCTGAAACGGCAAAAGCCGTCCTAAACCGGTGATACGCTTGTGATGCGCATAGCTCGTAGCTGTAATCGTCATCGCTTTTTGAAGTCATTACTGTCGGGTGCTTTTGCACTTTCAGTATGGCTGTGCGTTCCATCGACCCCGGTTTATGCGTCAAATCTGGACCAACGTATCGAATTTTGGGTTCACGAAGCGCCGTTATCTGTTGTTATTGAACAAATAGCGAACTTAACGGGGCGATCAGTTGATATTTCCGGCGTTATTGAAGGCACGGTCAGCGGGACGTTCGATAATTCATTGCTTGAAACGCTAACGTCCTTTTCAGGCGATTACGAACTGCTGTTTGATCTGGATGCTGACACGTTATATGCCATAACGAATCAAGCAAAGAGCGTTGCATCAGTTGACGTGTTTAGCGCTCAGCGCACGCAAGAGTTACAAGATGAATGGCGCACTCAATCACTTCCGGGCAGTCGCTTTGTCATCAATGACGGCAGAGTCAAATTGTCGGGGCATCCTGCATTTGTACACCGGATTACGCAGGCGCTATCAGGGGATCGTGTGAAGGCTATCGCTCCAACGCTCTTACCGCCGGATATTAAAATGACGTCGAAACGGCTGGTGATACCAGAGGCCACGACGGATCAACCAGAGCCGCCAACACAGGCAAACCTAAATCAGAGCGAGACTGTGTTTCCTGAAGTTTCTACAAGTGCTGAAAATTCACAGACTCTAGGAGCAGCTGCCAGCTTAGCCGAAGTGGATACCGCGAGCGAAAAAGTGACCGACGCTGTCAGTACCGCGCAAGAAACAGTCATAGAAGAGTTTGTTGCTGACGTTAAACCCGCAAAAAAACCAAGCGATAAAGACGATGAAGCAGACGGGATCAACTCGGTCACCGAGATTCCCGGTTTTTCTACGTTCTAGTACGATTCAGCGAGATAGTAACGCTGCTACGGAAATAAATTACAGGGAGATGTCATCGTGCCACGCAAAAGACGAAGATCTAAATCGCGAAAGAAAATCAGGCGTCGCATTGGCATATTGCTGATGACGGTAGCTGTTTTTACCACAGCTCTGTACCTGACCGGCGGTGCTCTCCAGAGTCCGGTAGGTGAGAACACTCAAGAAACTCTCGTGACGCAAGATACGGTCATCGATGCGACCATCGATACGGCTATGCTTTCGCCAACTGAGGAGGAGTCAAGTCCTACTGTTGTTTTGTCTTCAGCGTTATTTCCCGTTCAGGAAAATAATCCAATGCTGGAGCTAAACAACGTTTTTGGCAGTAAAGTCATCTTTGTTGCGCTTGCAGAGCCAGCCTACGTGCTTACAGAAAACAACGATAAGCACAGCATAGGCAGTGTGCTTAAAGATGATCGAATATTGACGGGTATCTCCAGCGATCGAATCGTGCTTCAACACGGAGGGCAGTTGCAAATATTTAAGCTGCCTACCGGTGAAGAGGAAGTGGAAGAGTAGGCCGAATTAACAACGTAGGCTGACATTAACTCAAGCGAGTTAGTTTATTGAGTTGTTTGGGCATGATGTCTAGCGGCTATTATAAAATCGGCGAATCCCTATCTTTGGCCGGAATCCCCTGTTTATGCTCCGTACACCTCATTACCCTGAGCGGATCGTCTGTCTGACTGAAGAAACAACAGAGACCTTATACCTACTGGGCGAGCAAGATCGAATTGTTGGCATCTCAGGCTTCACAGTTCGGCCTCCTATTGCTCGTAAAGAAAAACCCAAGGTGTCCGCGTTCACCTCTGCCAAGATCGACCGTATTCTAGAACTGAACCCGGACATGGTCCTAGGGTTCTCCGACTTACAAGCTGATATTGCGTCCGAATTGATCCGGCGTGGTGTCAATGTCATGGTCATGAACCATCGCTCGGTGTCCGAAATACTGGATATGATTCTATTGCTATCCGCGATGGTCGGAGCTTCAGATCGCGGTCAACACCTGGTTGACGACTATCAGCGCCGTATAAACAGCATAACGCAAGCCGCTGCCAAATTTTCAACAAGACCGAAAGTCTATTTTGAAGAGTGGGATGAGCCGATGATATCCGCTATTCGGTGGGTGTCAGAGTTGATATCTCTGGCGGGCGGTGATGATTGCTTTGAGGAATTAGGCAAAATGTCTCATGGTAAGGATCGCATCATCGCTGAATCGCAAACAGTCATTGATGCGAATCCGGATATCATCATTGGTTCCTGGTGCGGTAAGAAATTCCGGCCCGAGCGGGTCGCTGAAAGAGCGGGCTGGGACGCCATAAACGCGGTGAAAAACAACAGGCTGTTCGAAATAAAGTCACCGAACATACTGCAACCCGGACCTGCAGCTCTGACCGATGGTCTGGATCAATTGCACCAGATCATGAGTGAATTTAACGCTCATCAGTCTTAGAGTCTCGAGCTTGACGCTCAGTTTAGCTAACAGAACTTCTACAACGGGCAAAAAAACGGCCAGCATTGCTGGCCGTTTTATCAAACTGTCGCGGGCTTGCGCCCGCTCTAAGCTATTGCTTAGTTGAAGATCATGCGAGTAGCAGTAACTTCGATTTCTACGCGACGGTTCAACTGACGTCCTTCAGCAGTGAAGTTTGAAGCAACTGGAGAAGATTCGCCAGCGCCTGTTACTTCGATACGTGCATCTGGGTATTGACCACGAACTGCTGCAGCTACCGCTTCAGCACGCTCTTCAGAAAGCGCTTGGTTGTAAGAGTCACTACCACGGCTATCAGTGTGGCCTGTGATTGAGATACCAGTGATTCCTTTGTACTCAGACAGTGCGCCGAAGAGGCTGTCCATGACTGATGCGCCAGCACCGTTCAGTACTGCAGAGTTTGTGTCGAATAATGTTTGCTCGCTGAACTGACGAGTATCGATTTTGCCAGTTTGCGTAGTTTCAACTGCAGCTGGAGCTACCGCTGCTGTTGCAACTTCTGCTTCAGCTGCTTCTGCTTCGTCTTCAATGCCTTCGCAAGCGTTGATAGCATCGTCTGATGAGAAGCTACCAGTTTGCAGGCAATTGCCCAGGCCAGTTTTGATAACTTCGCCTTTAGAACCAACATAGCTGTTGCCAGAAGCTTCGATAGCGCCGTCGACACTGGTGGAATGAGCGAAAGCTCCGAGTGATACCAATGACAGGCAAGCACCCAGCGCAAGAGTAGTACGAGTGTTCATAGAAATTCTCCGTAGTGGAATTATTTTGCGAAGTGGCAGAAAAGTAAAGAGTGTCTCAGCAGTAGTGTTTAGAGCAATGATCACTCGAGGTCAATAGGAGGGAGCCAAAAGACTCCCTCAAAGGGGTATTTATTTATTCAGTAATACTTTTAGCAGTCACCTGAACTTCGACACGTCTATTAAGAGCACGGCCATCAGATGTTGAGTTTGTAGCAATCGGGCTAGATTCTCCCACACCTCTGCTTGTAATTGCAGCATCTGGGTACGCAGCTTTCAAATAAGCTTCGACAGCACTGGCTCGTGCTTCTGAAAGTTCTTGGTTAGAAGCCTCATCGCCACGTGAGTCAGTGTGACCGACGACTTCGATAGAGGTGATTTCCTGGAATTTCTTCAGCTGACTAACAAGATTTGCTATGGAAGCTTCGCTGCTGCCTGTCAATTCAGATGAATTGCGGGCGAACAGTGCTTCGCCACCCAGTGTTGCAGTAGAGACAATGGGTTCTTTTGCTACTGGTTCGGGTGCCGGAGCTGCTTCTTCGTCAACCATGACTTCTTCTTCGGCTGCCTCAGCGTCAGCTTCCTCAGCTGCGTCATCAATGCCTGCACAGGCATTAACAACGTTTTCGTCGCTGTAGGAACCTGTGAGGACGCAATTACCGGATCCAGTGCGTACTGCGTTACCTGATGACGTGACATACGACCCGTTGCCATCGGGAACGGCAATTGCGCCATCTAAAGCGGATTGATGCGCTAAGGCGATACCGCTTCCCATTAGCAGAGCTGCGATGGAACTTAATGTACATATGTTTTTATTCATGGCTAGCTCCCACTAGTTGTCTAATAAAACTCAAACCCGCCCAGTCAATGACTGGACCAGTCGATTCGATATTGATGCCGATCGAAACAGACCTTTTTGGACCCTTGTGAATGATCCCGACTACTGCCGATGTGTACGGTAGTCGTGGGTCAGTGACACAAACACCAAGCGAGCTTGTTGTATTTTTGTCTTGTATAGCGTCAATTGGCTTGATTGTAAACTTATTCAGGCTTAATTATGTGTGAAAAAAACAACAAGCTGATAGAAAAACGATTCCAAGCACTGTCATCAGTGTAGGTCAAACAGATGATTCGGTAAGCAAAAGGACTATTGCTCATGCATTTTTATATGCCAACTTCGGTAGAAACTGCACTATCACGCCTACGGCGACTTAAAATTGGCTCTTATTGTGTTTTATGTAACCGTTGCAGTCTGCAAAATATCGATATTTGTACCTCCTGTCAGGATTGGCTGGTACCTCGAATTAAGCAAATTGGCTCGAAAGTAAATTTTCTCTGTGTTCACTGTGGTGTGGAGGTACAGTCCGCCAACTGGGCTGATAACGACGTGCCCCAATATTTGACGCAAAATAATGCAATGCGTAATTATGCATGCATAAGGTGTCAATTAATCGGCTCCAATTCGGAGTGCATCATAACGCCCTATCGCTACGAGTTTCCGATGAGTCATATTATAAAGCGACTCAAATATGGTGGCCAACGTGTGTTGGGCAGGGTGCTGGGAGAACTCTTAGCAGCTCAAGTCCACAATGAACCCCATGCGTTACCCGACCTCGTTGTGCCGGTGCCGCTGCACCAAGGCCGACAAAAAACGCGTGGGTTTAATCAGGCAGCTGATATTGGAAAGTGGTGCGCCAAGAGATTAGAAGTCGATTTCCAGCCAAATTCGATCAACAGGACAGTTGAAACCACATCGTTGGCTGGATTGAGTCGTGCCGAGCGTCAATTACAGATTCTCGGAGCATTTACGGCCACCGCCAATTTTGAGAATCGCAGAGTCGCTATCGTTGATGATGTCGTTACCTCTGGAGCTACCACCCGAGAGCTGAGTCGAGAGCTTTATGACTCCGGAGCCGCATCGGTCGATGTGTGGGCGGTAGCACGCACAGCGGTGATTTAAGAGCTAGTTTTGTCGGTAGTTACTAACATCCGTTTTAGCTCCGCGGGCACGTGACCACCGGCAGCACCCGGCAAATTTTTCCAGAGGTTTTGATAGCGCTCTTCAGTTTCTTTAGCCTGAGTTTGGGTCGAAGACAAGCCATCACGCACAGCTAAAGACAAGCTCTTGTAGGCATCCTCTAATCCGCGTTGATACCCACGCTCGGCAGCTTTTTCCGGGGATGGTTTGCTTTTGTTATGAAGGACGGTTGGCATGAGCCAGGACAATATCGCCAATAGTGTTGCGTTGATTGTGAAATTTGCACCCAGATAGGCTGCCGGGTTGCTGCCACCTTCGATAAAGCCTGAAAGTGTTCGCCAGGCAATCCATCCCAACACTGCCATCGGCAGAACCACTTTAAGGATGCCTAATCCTCGGTGCGCCATGCGATGGATTGCAGTGCCTGGCAATGCTATTGAGGCTTGAACCGCATTGGACACTGTTTCTGCAACTTTATTGCGCGCCGGCCCATAGTGCGAATTAATCTGTGTTCTCAGGGCGCCGAGGGATATGTCGTTTGTCGCGCTGTGTTCGTTGAGAAAGTCAGTTAATCCATTATCCAACCTTTTCAGCAAGTCATCATCGATCAGTTCATCCTGCTGCCAATTGGGCGTAGCCGTCTCTGTTGCCTTGCTCATCCAAGGAAGCCACGACTTTTGCGGATCCGCATATTGCCGGGCGAGGTTCTTTATCTTGTGTCCCAGTGAGAGTGATACCGAGTTCGTGTGTTGTTCCCAATGGCGCGGCCAGTGTTCTTGCAGAGAGATAAATGCGTCGTCACTTCCTAAAGGTTTCAGCCACCGATCGGAATTTTCTTTAAGAGCCACGAGCCTTGCCATGACGCCGTGATCTTCCAGTGAGCGAATGAGTGACTGATCCGATGCAGCCAAAACGGCTTTTTCCAGATCATTAAACTGGTCAACCTCTGATGCTGTCGGTGTTAATGGATCTGATGAGCTACTGGTTAGAAATATCACCGGATCGGAAAGCCCTGCCTGGGCTAATAGTGAGCGCAAGTCGACTAATTGTTCTGGAGAACCTTTGTCCCAATGGTTCACCACGAAAATCCAGGCGTGCTCACTGGCATGGGAGTTCAGGCGTTGCCAGCCTTGATCGTCCCTGTATCGCTCTGGGCTAAGAACATAAAGAACAATATCCAGATGAGGCAGCCAAGCATTGACTACATTCTGGTTGGCGATTTCCACACTGTCGAAATCTGGCATATCGATGAACATCACATTGCGATATTGCTCGCTGCTATGTTCAGCTGTGCGCATTTTGCGAAGAGGAAAATTATCGGGAAGTTTGTCGACCGAAACCGTGTGGTGTACGTAAACAGTCACATCGCGAGATGTTGGGCGTTGGGCGCTGGCTTCTGCAATGGTTTGTCGGGCAAAACGGTTGAGTAACGTGCTTTTACCCACGCCGGTGCCGCCAAAGAGTCCCACGACTAAAGGGCGGCTAGTGGTGTCGAAAAGCTGTGAGGGCGCAGCAATCGTGTTTTGATCTAGCTGTGCTAGAGCAGTTTTTGGTAGCCAGCCGGAGCTTATGGCGTCTTCGGCCCACTGCTGAAGTGCGGCATGCTGTGTCGCTGGTAGATCGGACATGGCAGATTTAACTAAATTAATTTTAAGATCGGAAAACGTAAGGTTTATAACTAACTAAAGACACAGGCGCTTATCGCGTCAGGGAAACTAGGATACACGCACGGTAGTGTTAAACGAGCGCAAACAACGCAAAGCTGACAATAGTCAGTTAGTAAACGAGGAGTTAAGGCACGAAAGTGTTTTAGCGTGCACTCGAAGTATTGCTGCGGAAGTCGATATTGATCTACCTGCTATCGCTACGCTCGACCCACTTCATGCTCAGGGAATCAGCCGAGGGTTCCATGATTCAGTAGCGCTGAAGGCGCGTTTTCATGACTTGCTAGTCCATCAGCACTATCAACCTGTTGAAAAAATTAGTCGCTCCTTATTTTCGGCGATAGAACAGGAACGTTATGAAGCGCTGGGCAGTAACGATTTTGTGGGTGTTCGACGCAATCTTGATCGGTACCGTTTTTTTACAGAAACCTCAACGACACCCGATGACGTATCCCAGTGTTCACCCGAGCAACTGCAGCAGTGGGTTCGCGAACAATGCCGAAATGTTTTCTATCGCGAGACGAATGACTCCCCTCCACCTGAGCGTTTAGAGAATAGCGCGTTTAAAGAACTTCAAAGATCCAGCCAGTCTTGGCTCGATCAATTAAAGCAATGCCTGGATGATCAAGAGGCATTTGCCAAGCTATCACGGCAGTGGTCGGACCATGTTATGCAGTTTGCTGCGCAAGACGCTACGTTCGAATCTCAGCAAGCAGACAAAGAGCCGGACAGCGACGTTGAGGATGAATTAGTCGCGGATGATGACGCTTCAGTTATCGAAAAGGGGGAAGAAGCTGACAAGGAAGAACACACTGAAGACAATGCCGATGCAGAAGGCGACTCCGCATCCGAGGGTGAAGAAGCACTACCGGAGCAAGCATTGGATGAGGCGCCTATCAGCGGTCCTGATCCCACCATAGAATTCAGTGGAGAGGTTCAAACCTATCAAGTATTCACCACTGACTTTGATGAAATTGCTCAGGCTTCCCATTGTGCAAGCGCGGCAAAGCTTGCAGATTGGCGGCGTGATCTTGATGAACATATCGCTGTTCACGGAAGACTGGTTCGTCGCTTGGCTGGCAGACTTCAACGTGTTTTGCTGGCGCAACAAAAAAGGCAGTGGCAGTTTGACTTAGAAGAAGGCCAACTCGATACCGCACGGTTGTCTCGGATTGTCTCTGATCCCCTGTTGCCGCTGAGTTTTAAGGCTGAGAGTGATCTGCCGTTTCGGGATACGACAGTGACGCTTCTTATAGATAATTCTCGATCCATGTTGGGCCGCCCCATCATGATTGCCGCTGCCTGCGCAGATATACTGGCGCGGACGCTGGAGCGATGTGGCGTTAGTGTGGAAATTCTGGGGTTCACCACCTGTCATTTGCACGGTGGGCGATCCACTGAAGTATGGGAACAAAAGGGGAGCCCTGCGAATCCCGGGCGGCTAAACGACCTACGACATATTGTTTATAAATCTGCCGATATGCCGTACCGAAAGGCTCGAAAAAACCTAGGCTTGATGCTTGATAGGGATATTCTTAAACAAAATATCGATGGTGAGGCGCTAACTTGGGCATCACAACGTTTGCTCAAACGATCCGAGCAGCGACGAATTTTGATGACTATTTCAGATGGAGCACCTGTTGATACCAGTACGCTTGGTGCCAATAGCGGCGATTATTTAGCGAAGCATTTGCAGTCTGTTATTGATGACATCGAGCGCGCTTCGCAAATCGAATTGCTCGCGATTGGCATCGGTCACGATGTAAGCCGATTCTATTCTCATGCTGTTAGCGTCTTCGATGCTCGGCAGCTCGGGCCGGTTATGCTCGATGAGCTTGAATCTTTGTTTCGCCAGGCTGCCTGACGCTGCGGTATAGTTTGGCAAATACCAATTTCTGGTTTTTCCACCCATTTTCTCACTTGTTTTTAAGGACACACTCATGATCAAAGAAGGCGATACGATTCCCGCAGTTACGCTTAAGCAGATGACGGCGGCTGGCCCTACTGATGTATCACTAAGCGATTACTGCGCTGGTCGCAAAGTGGTTATTTTTGCGTTGCCTGGCGCATTCACGCCAACGTGCTCCGAAACGCATGTGCCCAGCTATATTGAAAACGCACAGGCTTTGCGCGACAAGGGTGTAGAAGCAGTAGCCTGTATTTCAACGGCAGACTTTTTCGTCATGGGTGCCTGGGGTAAAAGCCTTGGCACTGAAGATCATGTCGACATGCTGGCTGACGGAAACCAGGAGTTTACGACTGCCGCAGGTATGACTCTGGACTTAAGTGGTGCTGGTTTAGGTCAGCGTTCTCAGCGCTATGTGATGCTGCTTGAAGATGGCGTCATCAAGCACTTAGCGATGGAAGAAAATCCCGGTCAGGCGACGGTAAGTGCCGCAGAGGCTGTACTGTCGGTTCTCTAGTTCCGTGTTAGCGAGATAGGCCGGCTTGTCCGGAAAATGAGCCAGGGGTGAATGAACCATGACAAACCGTATTTTGTTTCGTTTACCTCTGGTTGCTATCTCTTAAGGTTTCCATGAGGTTAAAGCTCGAGTCCTTGTCAAAGCATCCTGATGGTTCGTTCGTCGTAACTTTTACGTTAGGAATCCTAGGCTCGCTGATCGCCTTGCTATTGAGTTTGCCCATACCCTGGATGTTGGGCAGCCTTATATTTTGTGCCAGCGGAAAATTGATAGGCTTACCCGTGCGCACCTTGGCACCGGTCATTGAACGCTGGATGCGTGTCGCTATTGGTGTTTTGTTAGGTCCGTCGGTGGCGAATAGTCTTTTGCACGCCGGTGCTGACTTACCCTTCGCCATGTTTGCGGCCATTTTTATTACATCCATTACGGTGATTCTTGGAACACCGTGGATTGAAAGGCGTACCGGTCTGCCGAGACGCAGCGCTTTTATGGCAGCCTTTCCGGGCGGTTTGTCCATGCTGCTGGCATTGGCTGGAGACACGGGTAATCGCGCCGAAGTTATTTTGATGCACGCCGTTCGTGTTGTGATTGTCGTCGTGTCTATCTCCCTGTTGGCCAGAGCGTTGGGTGTTCCCGCCGAAACAGATCCGCTGATGTCGAGTTTGCAGTGGGCAACAGAAAGCTCTATTCCCATTCTGGCTGCGATCATTGTCTGCTGTTTCTTCATCGCTGAAAAGTTACGTTGGGCGGGTGGTCACGTCATGATCCCAATGTTTATCTCGGCTCTGCTGACCTACTTCACTGACCTTGTCATCGTGCCACCGCCGCTATTAAAAACCTGTGCGTTGCTAGTGTTCGGCATCGTTATCGGTTGCGAGGTGGCAAATGGGCCTAGAGATCGATATCGACGGTTATTTGTCGCTTCCACCTTGTTCACGATTGCAATCATGAGTCTGAGTGCCGTACTTGCCTTAATGCTGTCTGCAGTCATGGGGCGAGGATTTATGGAGATGTTTCTGGCGCTAGCACCGGGTGGGATTGCTGAGGTGAGCCTTGTTGCATTTGCGCTTGGACTTGATGCCGGTTTAGTGGCGCTTGTGCATAGTTGCCGATTTATTTACATCATTAGTGCAGGGCCGCTATGCATGCGGTTTTTTCAAAAATAGCAACTAGACTTTAGGTTTCTGGTTCTTGAGAAATAGTAATGATGAAGCGCTTGCTGAAATGGACGGGTTTTTGTGTTGTATGTGTTTTGTCTGCTTCTGTTAAAGCAGAGACTACCGGTTTATTGGATGGACGATCTGCCAGTCCAGAAGAGGTCGGAGCGAAATCGTTGGAGATCGGATACGTTTCCGAAGATGACGTAACGAGTATTGGAGGACGATTCAATTTTCAATATTCTCCCGCTCTTGGTCTGTACGCCGATTATCTCCAGGTCGATGAGGATTTCATAAACGCAGATGGTGACTCCATCGGGCTTGGTTTTCGATATGCATTGATGAACCAGCGATTCTTACCCAATATGGATGCCGCTGTTCGGGGTAGCTATCACATTCAGTCTCTTGATCTTGATGCTGGAGCTGAGGCAGAGGTCACAGAGCTGGCTGTCGCCCTACACATCAGTAGCAAGCAGCCATTTGCATCGAACTGGCGATGGTATGGGTTGTTGAGTTATCAACAGTACAGTGCTGAGATAGTCAGTAATGGTATTACGTTTGAAGACGACGATACCGAAACGGGCTTTGGCGCGGGTATATTCGCACCGTTTGCCGGTGGAGAAGCGTACATCGGAGCTGAGAAAGTTGAAGACACATACCTTGGCATCGGATACCGTCACTTTCTAGGCGGCTCACGCCGATAGGGCGACGTTAATTTTTATTGCCGGGTAAACAATTACCCGGCAATCGTTCAATGGCCAGCTATGGCTGCATTGAGTTCCGGTTCCAGGCGTTGGGCGTACAGCTGCCCATCATCGAACGAATGGGAGAGGGTGCGGAGTTCCTCACCCAGCGAACCTTGAATCACTCGCGCAAAGATATGTTCTTTCTGGCGACGTTTTAAATCTTCCTTTACCGTATCCAGATAGCGTCCTAACGCACTTTCGGTGAGCAGTGTGGTGACGGATAACATGGCCGGCGCAAGTACCAAGTCTGCGGGTGCCAGACCACCGGATTTCACCGCTAACGCAACAGCTGCAGCATCTGCAGTCGCCCGGGCTGCGCGAAGTGTGTTGAGCAAAGCCGGTTGTGACTGCAATTGCTCATAGAGTTTTTTTGCCGCCAGCTCTATCTCAGGTTCAAACTCTTCTCTTGCTCGTTCGAAAGCTGCGTTGTAATTGAAGTTTATCCGCTGCTTCTCGTCCCTTAGGCCGCGATTTAATGCTCGCCAGAATGCGCTCTCTTCCTGGTCGATAACGTTGCTTTGTAGTGCCACGTAAACGTCGTGATAAATTCTCTGGAGAATGTCGGCTTCTAAATCATCGGGTGTTTTTACCTCGCTGGACACTTTGGATGACCAGGTTGACTTACCCACGCTTAGTAACTTTCTGGCAGGCCAGGTAATAACCTGACGCGTTTTAATCAATGTTGATGCAATGCCTGGAATTTCCAGTAAGTTCAGCAGTTCGGCCAGTGTTCTATTAAACGTATCGTAGCCATCCTCTCTGTTTAAATATTCCTGTTCATAGGTGTCTAAAGCCAGAGTGGTCTCCTCATCAATTCGCGTATGCCAGGTTTGCTGGGCATTTTGCTCATCAAGTAAAGGGGCAAACCATGACGCACTATGAGTCTTCACCAGGTCTTCGGCTGCAGATCGGTAAGTGTTGCGATCAACGCGTGAATTAGCATCTGCTACAGCTGATTCCAAAGAACCTAGAACAGCTTCAGGGAAAATCTGTGTTGAGTTTGTCGCTGGCTTTATAAACGGAATGAATACCATTTTTGGTATTGCTTGATTGCCAAATACGTCGACGTGCCTATCCCGAAATGCGTTACCGACGGTTTCGATATCTTGTTCGTCAATTTTGTTGATGCAGACAACAAGCGGTTTTTTTAGAGCTTGTATTTGAGTCAGCGTATCCCAAACACTTTTGTCACCGTATTTATCTTTGCTCACCACCAACAATAAAATATCAGCCACGGCGATTGAATTGACGACTGCTCGCGTATAAGTTTTCGCATTAATAGAGTCAAAATCAGGTGTATCCCATACCACCGTAGCTTGATTATTGAGCGACCTACTGAGCCAACCCGAATTGCTATCCTCCGTATTAATCGATCTCAACGAAAAGTGTTCGAGACGATCCTTGGACAAGCTCTCCAGCGGAATCCGCTGTAGTGGCTTCATCATTGAATCTATGGCGCTCAGTTGCTGTTCATCGCAACCAAGAGCGTAAGCCTGAGCGTGTACTGTGAAGCCAGCCAAGGCGCTTATGCCTGCGTGTTGCTGACTCAGGAGCACGTTAACCAGGGTGCTTTTACCTGATTGCGTTGGGCCTATGACGGCGACTTGCAGTGGCAGGTCTGGAATATCGTCGAGAACGTTAGCGTTATTGATAACGGCGTCGGTGAGTTGAAGTGTGGTTAGCTCCTTTGTGAGTCCTGTCGAATCCGATTTTTTCTGCGCCTCAATTCTTTCATAGCGACGACGCAGTTGTGGAACCCATGAAGCGATGTTGCTCATTTAAGGGTTCACCCAGTAATCGATAACAAGACCGATAAAAATAGTCATGCCCATCCAATTATTGTTCAGAAAGGCCTGGACACATTTTTCGGGTTCACGAAATCGGGCAATACGAAGCTGATAAATCACAAAGCCGAGTGATAAAATTAGTCCGGTGTTATAGATGTTGCCTCTGTCAGCATAATGACCGATAACTGCCAACGCCGAGACAACGATAACTTGAATAGTGCCTACCGTTATCAGATCAAATCGGCCAAATAAGATCGCTGAAGATTTAACACCGATTTTTAAGTCATCGGGTCTGTCCGCAATGGCATACAGTGTGTCGTATGCCACGGCCCAGATTACCGCTATTAAAAACAACCACCACGCTTGGCTCGGAACGGCATTCAGCTGCGCCGCATAGGCCATGGGAATGGCAAAGCCAAACGCCGCACCGAGGATCACCTGTGGAAGATGCGTATGTCGTTTGGCGAATGGGTAGATTGTCGCAAGCAGCACTGCAACGAAGGACAGGGCGATAGTCAGTAAGTTGGTGAACAAAACAAGAATGAAGGCTACCGCCATCAGAAAAGCGCCGGCGTAAAGAGCGTCTCTTGTACTTAAAGCACCGGTTGCCAGCGGCCTGTCTTTGGTTCGAGTGACATGCGCATCGAAATCGCGGTCGGCATAGTCATTAATTGCGCAACCGGCAGAACGGGTCAGTACCGTGCCTGCAATAAAAATAAAAAGCACACCCAGATTTGGTACACCCTCCGCTGCGAACCATAGAGCCCAAAGCATCGGCCACAAGAGAAGGTAGATGCCGATGGGACGATCCAACCGGGTTAATGAAACGAAATGAGGTAGTTTTTGTCGGAAGTTTGTGATTTTCACGGCTGTTGAGTCCGATCAGCGCCTAGCCTCGGTATAGTAGCCCGAATAGAGCGGTTAATTCCGTTATTTAGTATGCGTCTGTAATGACTACTCGTCTTAAATTTAATCAGGAATATGTATGGCCAACGAATATGACTACGACCTAATTGCTGTTGGTGGCGGAAGCGGTGGTATAGCAACGGCAAACCGGGCAGGTAGTTATGGTGCTCGCTGTCTTGTCATTGAGAGCGATCCGGTATTGGGTGGAACGTGTGTAAATCGTGGATGTGTCCCTAAAAAGGTGATGTGGTATGCCGGTGCGATGGCGCACGCATTGCGGGACGCGGAAGGCTATGGCTTTGATGTCCAGGTTAATAATTTTGATTGGCCGACGCTGGTGGAGCGTCGGCAAAAATATATCAGTAATATCAATAACGCTTATGCCAATTATCTGGGCAAAAACAACGTCACCATACTCCACGGTTATGCGACTCTGGTTGATGCGAACACCGTAGAAGTTGACGGAAAGCGTTATAGCGCTGAGCGCATCATATTGGCTCCGGGCGGCACGGCCCGGGTCCCAGATGTTCCGGGCAAAGAGCTGGGTATGACATCCGATGGGTTTTTCGAGATGACCGTACAGCCAAAATCGGTATTAGTACTGGGTGCTGGTTATATCGCCGTTGAGTTCGCCGGCATGCTACAAGCCATGGGCAGCGAGGTAACGCTAGCGGTTCGTAAAGAGTCCTTTCTCCGCGAGTTCGATTCCATGCTTCAGGAGAAGCTTATGGAAGAGATGCTCGCTGAGGGTATGTCTATAGAAACAGGATTCAGCGTCGCTGCGATGGAAAAAACCGATTCCGGTATTTCAGTGACCGGTGAAAACGGTAAAACCATTGGTGGTTTTGACGAAGTCATTTTCGCGATTGGCCGTACGCCAGCTACAGGTGGGCTAGGGTTGGAAAACGCCGGTGTCACAGTGGATGATCGTGGCTATATCCCTGTTGATAAATATCAGGAGACCAATGTACCGGGCGTTTTTGCTATCGGTGATGTGACTGGTCAGGCGGAATTAACGCCGGTTGCCATTGCCGCAGGTCGTCGTCTTGCTGACCGAATATACGACGGACAAGAAGGACGGCATCTTGAATATTCACATATTGCGACGGCTGTATTCAGTCATCCACCTATCGGCACTATCGGGCTGACAGAAGACGAGGCGCGAGAGGAGTACGGTGACGATATGAAGGTCTATAACACGTCATTTACCGCCATGTACAATTCCTTCACACCGCATAAATCCAAAACCTCGATGAAGTTAGTGGTCGCAGGTACAGATGAGAAGGTCGTCGGTATCCATATGATTGGATTGGCATCTGATGAAATGCTGCAAGGCTTCGCCGTGGCTATGCGCATGGGCGCAACCAAGCGGGACTTTGACGATACCGTAGCTATTCACCCGACTAGCGCTGAAGAGCTAGTCACTATGAGGTAACAGGGAGGTAGCTGCTGATTTAACGAGCAGCGCCTACTACGTCACCGGATTCTGCAGGGCGACGATTATGTCGCTACTGCAGATTAGTCGGTTATACCTTGGCTTTGCAGATACTCTTCGTAGTTGCCACGGTAATCGGTGTATTTGCCTTCGCCTAGCTCGATGATGCGATTGGCGAGGGTGCTGACAAATTCGCGGTCATGGCTGACGAATATGACGGTACCCGGGTAGAGATCAACGGCTAGATTCAATGACTCGATAGATTCCATATCCAGATGGTTTGTCGGCTCGTCCATTATCATGACGTTGGGTTCTTGCAGCATCAGCTTGCCAAAGAGTAGTCGTCCTTTTTCACCACCGGATAACACGCTTACAGGCTTTGTGATGTCATCTTTGCCGAATAGTAGTCTGCCCAGAATGCCGCGAATTTCCTGTTCGTCGTGGTTTTCATTGCCCCATTGGCTCATCCAGTCCAGAACGTTGGTTGAATTCTCAAAGTCTTCTTCGTGATCTTGAGCGAAGTAGCCGATTTTGGCGTTTTCGGCCCACTTGATGTTGCCATCGTCAGTGTCCATTGCGCCAGCCAATAATTTCACAAGCGTGGATTTGCCGATGCCGTTAGGCCCAATGACAGCCACCTTTTCACCGGCTTCTATCATCACGTTCATGTTGGTAATGACAGGGTGGTCGGTATATCCGGCGTTGACGTTTTCCAGCTCTGCCGCATTTCTAAAGAGTTTTTTCTCAAGCTCAAACCGAATGTACGGATTAACACGGCTTGAAGGCTTCATCTTCTCGATAGCAAGCTTGTCAATTTGCTTTTGTCTTGAGGTGGCTTGCCGCGCCTTCGATTTATTGGCTTTAAAGCGTTGGACAAACGCTTGAAGATCGGCAATCTGTGCTTTCTTCTTGGCATTATCCGCATACTGCCGCTCACGCGCTTGCGTCGAGGCAAACATGAAGTCATCGTAGTTGCCTGGGTAGATTTTTATCTCGCCATAATCCAGATCGGCCATGTGGGTGCAGACTGAGTTCAGAAAATGTCTGTCGTGCGAGATGATAATCATGGTGCTGTTGCGTTCGTTCAGCACGCCTTCCAGCCAGCGAATCGTATTGATATCGAGGTTGTTGGTGGGTTCGTCTAACAGCAGAAGATCAGGGTCAGCAAATAGAGCCTGCGCTAACAAGACGCGAAGCTTGTCGCCCGGAGCGACTTCACTCATCAAGGACATATGCTGCTCGATAGGAATGGCAGCACCGAGCAGTAATTCGCCAGCGCGTGCTTCCGCGGAATAACCGTCCAATTCAGCAAATTGCACCTCGAGTTCAGCGACGCGCATACCGTCGTCTTCGCTCATCTCAGGCATTGCGTAAATTCTGTCTCTTTCTTCCTTTATTGACCAGAGCTGCTGGTGACCCATAATGACGGTGTCGATGACGGAGAATTCTTCGTAACCGAACTGGTTTTGCTGCAGCGTTGCCATGCGTACATCGGGCAGCAACGTGACATTACCGGAGCTTGGCTCTAAATCGCCACTCAGGATTTTCATGAAGGTGGATTTACCGCTGCCGTTAGCCCCGATAAGGCCGTAGCGGTTACCTTCTCCAAATTTGATGGACACGTTGTCAAACAGCGGTTTAGCGCCGAATTGAATGGTCAGATTTGCTGTAGAGATCACGGGATGAATAGGGTCCTGGGCAAGCCCGACATTGTATCGGTTTTCTGCCAACTATTTGAGCAAACTGTCATGTGCCATTTTCAGTAGTTCGCACATGCCGAAAATAGTATCGAACACTGCTATGATCCGGCCCATTCAGAGCGGCAAATCTCAAAGCCATGCAAGGTGCGTTTTTTTATCTCCTCACGGTGATCATCTGGGGGTCTACTTGGTTTGCCATTAAATTCCAGCTGGGTACGGTTGATCCCTCTTTGTCGCTGGCCTATCGCTTTGGTTTAGCGTCCTTGATATTGATGGCATGGTGCATCTTTCGCCAAGTTTCCATGCGCTTTTCGTTCAGGGAGCACCTTGCGATGATGGCTCAGGGAGCCTGCTTGTTCAGTATCAATTATTTATTGTTTTACTGGTGTACGGGTTTAATTACCTCAGGCCTGGTTGCCATTATTTTTTCCACTGTCATCGTTATGAACATCATTAATGGGGCAATATTTTTGAAAAAGCCGGTACAGGGGATCGTTCTACTCGGTGCCTTGATTGGTTTGTCCGGCATCACCCTGGTTTTCTGGCAGGAAATACAGGCATCCCGATCTGTGTCGGTGGAAGCCTCGGGCAATGTGCTCAAGGGGTTGGGTATTGGGTTGATTGCCACCTTATTCGCCTCAATGGGCAATATTCTTTCGGCCCGCAATCAATCCCATCAGCTTCCAGTGTTGCAAACCAACGCTTACGGAATGGCCTACGGCACTTTCATCATGTTGCTGTTTGCTCTGGTCTCAGGAGTCACATTAGAGTTCGAGTGGACCGCTCCGTATATTGTGTCGCTGATTTACCTCAGTGTGTTCGGGTCAATCGTTGCGTTCGGTGCTTATCTCACGTTGGTTGGTCGTATCGGTGCCGATCGAGCCGCCTACGCAACTGTGCTGTTTCCGTTGGTGGCATTGTTAATTAGTAGCGTTTTTGAAGACTACACGTGGACGCCGATCGCTCTGGTGGGTGTCGTTCTCGTGCTCATCGGAAACGTACTGGTTGTCGGGCGCGGCTTTGTCGGCAAATCGAAAGTCGCCAAAGCGGTTGTTTGATTTGACGCTCTGCTGCACACTCTATCTGTCGCTACTACCCTGTTCGGGAGCCTTAAATGATCGACTTCGATACAGTCACGCCTCGTAAAAACACCGCTAGCATGAAGTGGGACAAATACCGTGATCGGGATGTTTTACCGTTCTGGGTTGCCGACATGGATTTCAAAGTTGCCGAACCCATCCAACGGGCGGTGGAAGAGCGTGTTTCGCACGGTGTGTTCGGCTATACGCTGCCGCCGGATGGCATGAGTGATTCGGTTATCGCGCATTTAAAAAATGAATACCAATGGGATATTGAGGCTGAATGGTTGGTTTGGCTGCCTGGTGTTGTGTCAGGGCTTGCTGTGAGTTGTCGCGCCTACTGTAATCAGGGCGAGGAAATAGTGGTTAATCCACCTATTTACCATCACTTTTACGACTCACACGAAGTTGATAGACACACGATCGTCAAAGTACCTCTGAAAAAAAGTGATAACCGCTGGACCTATGATCTGGAAGCTATGGAATCAGCATTTAACGAAAAGACGAAAGTGTTCATGATGTGCTCGCCGCATAATCCTACGGGGACTGTATTCACAGAAGAAGAGTTAAGATCTGCGGCGGCACTGTGTGAACGTCACAATGTTGTGATGGTCTCGGACGAAATTCACTGTGATCTCGTCATAGACAAGAGTGCCCGACACTATCCAACCGCGGCAGCCTGTGCAGATAGTGCCGAGCGAATTGTGACGATTATGAGTGGTAGTAAAACCTGGAATATTGCGGGTTTAAATTGTTCATTCGCCATCATAAAAAATAATGAACTAAGAGATAAATTCCGGGCCGCTATGCAGTCGATTGTTCCTGGGGTGCCGCCATTGGCATATGCAGCGACCATGGCTGCCTTTAAACATGGCGGCCAGTGGCGTAAAGAGCTTCTGGATTATCTGGCCAATAACTTTGAAATCATTAAGCGGGAATTACAACCCGTGGAAGGTCTTGTCGTGGAGCCAATTCAGGCCACCTATTTAGCGTGGATTGACGCAACAGGCTTGGGTATCGAGGATACCCAAGGTTTTTTCGAAGAGCATGGAGTGGGCTTGTCCAGTGGGGAACAGTTTGGCCAGCCTCAGTATCTGCGTTTAAACTTTGCTTGTCCGCAGGAGGTCTTGATGGAAGGTTTGAGCCGTATGAAGCAGGCGATTGCGACGCTGTGAGAAGAGTGGCGACGCCAAACTAGTCAGGGCTTGTTGTGGTAAACGGCGTGTCGTAGCGCGTCCTAGCGACGAGTGTTTATCGTGCCGGCAGCAGCAAGTCGTTATCTTCAACTGATTTGATAAAATTAAGTGTCATTCGGGCCGTAGCACCCCAGAGTGTTTCTCCATCATATTCATTGAACACGATGATCGGGTGTCGCTTGGCGCTTTGTGCATCTAGTTCGCGACGCGCTCTGTAGGTGAAGTTGTCACGCTCTTTCAGCCATGAAAGTGGAATCAAAAACGCTCGAGCCACTTCTGATTCCTGAAGAACCAATGTCGTCGGCCAATTAACAATGCCGACCACCGGCGTTACACGATATTGGCTGATGGTGACGTAGGGGTTGATGGTACCTAAGAGCTGAACTTGATCGGGGTGTACACCGATCTCTTCATGGGTTTCTCTGAGCGCCCCCATTTCTGCGGATGCATCAGATTTTTCCAGTCTGCCACCCGGAAATGCCACCTGACCACTGTGTCGATCGTGTTGGTTTTTCGCTCGGCGGATAAACAGAATATGCCATTCGTCGTTCCTCCAAACCAATGGAATCAGGACGGCCGCTTCGCGCTGGCATTGAGCCGAGGGCGCGTCAGAATTCAGATGCATGACATCGTCGCTCTCCGGCTGAATTGTTGGCAAGTCGTTAAACATAACAGGAGTATAGTGTCAGAATATCGCGTATCGTTCCCTTCCTGTCCAATTTCTCGTGAATTATTAGCACGTTACCAAAATCAAATGCGCGTCAAATTAGGTCGATGAGGGAAGGTTCTATCCAAAAGCTCTCTACATATTACGATTCAGGAGCCGGGTTGAATTCATCGGAGGCGCTTTTTGGTGGGCAAAGCTCGCTCCTTGTTCATGAACCTGCCACCCGATGAGATACCTTCGTCCCGTTCTCCTGTTATTGGCTTTGGCGCTCGTCATCGCGTTCTGGTCCGTCTTGCCTATTGCCGAATGGGTGGAAACGTTTAGAGCCTGGATGGTCGGTCTCGGTTATGTCGGCGTCTTGGTGTTTATCGTCGCTTACTGCATCTTCGCCATGATCCTAGCGCCAGTGGTTTTGCTCTCGATAACAGCGGGGCTGGCCTACGGTGCCTGGGGTTTTCCGTTGGTTCTTTTTTCAGCCACGCTTGCTGCAACCACTGCATTTATAGTCGGTAGGTATCTTGGACGAGAACGCGTATCCAATTGGTTGGCTAAGGATCCCCGACTACAGTCATTCAACAGAGCGGTTAGTGATGGTGGCTGGCAGGTTGTGGGACTGTTGCGATTGAGCCCGGTCGTACCTTTCGGTATTCAGAACTACTTTTTTGCTGTTACCAATATCAAATTGCTGCCTTATGTTCTCGCTACAGCTATCGGGATGATTCCCGGTATTATTCTGTATGTGTACATTGGTGCAATAGGGCAATCAATTGGACAAGGCAGCGCTTTGCAATGGACACTTCTCGCTGTCGGACTTATAAGTACAGCGCTTGTTGCCTGGATTGTCGGTAGGCGGGCGAAGCGAATATTGCTTGAGACGCAAACGCATACTGCCGACAGTGCAGAAAATGAAACGCGCGAATTATCATCTGATTAGGCAGGTGATGTATCAGTGGCCGCCCGGGTCAACGGAAAAATTAAGATGAGAAGCAAGAAGACTATTCACACCGTCAGTTGTCACGCTGAAGGGGAAGTTGGGGATGTCATTGTCGGCGGGGTAGTGCCACCACCGGGTGAAACACTCTGGGAGCAGTCCCGTTGGATAGCGAAAGATAATACGCTCAGAAACTTTATGCTCAATGAGCCGCGCGGTGGCGTTTTCCGCCATGTGAATTTACTGGTTCCTCCTAAGAATCCGTTAGCTGATGCTGCATGGATAATCATGGAGCCGGTACACACCCCACCTATGTCCGGTTCGAATTCAATTTGTGTTGCAACCGTGTTGTTGGAGACTGGCATATTGCCCATGCAGGAGCCGATAACACAATTGTGCCTTGAAGCCCCGGGTGGTTTGGTTAGTGTGGAAGCAACCTGTAAAGACGGCCGTGTAGAGAACATAAAAGTGATTAATGTTCCTAGCTTTGTCGACAAGCTCGATGCCTCTTTGGAAGTGGCAGGTGTTGGCACCTTGCAGGTGCACACGGCGTTTGGCGGCGATAGCTTTGTTATTGTTGACGCGGAGTCACTCGGGTTTTCAGTGCGTCCTGATGAGGCTTCAGATCTTGCAACGCTGGGTGTTCAAATTACAGCGGCAGCTAATGAACAAATCGGATTTACTCACCCGGACAATCCCGATTGGTCGCATATCTCGTTCTGTCAGTTTGCGGCGCCTATTGAGCGTGAAGGTAATGTGCTGCTGGGCAGAAATGCTGTTGCGATAGAGCCCGGTAAGATCGATCGTTCGCCCACGGGGACGGGATGTTCTGCGCGCTTGGCAGTCCTTCATGCGCAGCAAAAAATCGGGTTAAATGAAACGTTTGTTGGAATCTCAATAATCGGTTCAAAATTCTACTGCAAGATAGAAGAGACGCTTAAGACACCATCGGGTATAGCGGCAATAAAGCCCTCTATATCAGGTCGCGGATTTATTACGGGTACTCATCAGCATTTTCTGGACCCGGACGATCCTTGGCCTGAAGGTTATCGATTGAGCGACACTTGGCCAAACGCGCAGTCATGAAAAAATTCTTTTTAAGCCTGCTCATTTTTTTTGCGCTTTTAGCAGTCGCTGGATACTTGTTCTTTAAGCTACCGGTCTTCGGCGCCCATCCGGATGCAGAGGACTACCAGCGGTTCGCACAATCGCAGGCATTTAATCAAGAGACTTCAGAGTTTGAGAATCGTCGCCCTCATCTGATCAATGAATTGCGAGAGGAAGCCGATATGACTGAGTTTCTGGTTGAATGGTTTCGTACTCGTGAAGACGGTACGCCTGCTGAGCCCTTGCCTGAGGTTAAATTTGATCATGATCGGTTTATGCAACCCTCCAAGGCTCCAAAAATCATATGGCTTGGGCATTCAACCTTTTTAATGAATGTGTCTGAAACCATCATTCTTATCGATCCTGTGTTTTCGTCTACAGCCGCACCGGTTAACTTTACGGCTAAGCGTTTTCAACCACCGGTTGTGTCTCTCCAAGAGCTTCCCAACATCGATGTAGTGTTAATTTCACATGATCATTACGATCATCTGGATATGAAGTCGGTGAAATACTTCAAGGATAGTGAAACCGAATTTATCACGCCGTTAGGCGTCGGTTTGCATCTGAATCGTTGGGGGATTAATTCATCACGGATCACCGAACGAGATTGGTGGGAAAGTTATTCAACGCGAGGCATTGAGTTTACTGCCGTACCTGCCCAACATTTTTCTGGTCGAGATGGTTTTTATAATAATAGAACGCTATGGGCGTCGTGGGTGCTGGCTGATCCCACCATAAAAATGTATTACAGCGGTGACTCAGGCTACGACACACACTTCTTAGAAATAGGAAAACGGCTGGGCCCGTTCGATATCGCCTTCATGGAAAACGGTCAATACGACAAAGGCTGGCCAGCTGTACATATGATGCCTGATGAAACCTTACAGGCGTTCAAGGATGTCAATGCCAAACAACTTCTGCCCATTCATTGGGGAATGTTTGAACTTGCGTTCCACACCTGGTACGACCCCATTGTTACGCTTAATGAACTTGCGCAAGAAGAAGGAATCGAACTGGTTACTCCTGTGATTGGTGAAGTTTTTATTCTTGATGGAACTGCTCGATCGACAAAATGGTGGCAGGGGATAGCTGGAACCAGATGACAAGGTGTTCAGCAAGGATAATGTAGGTCGTATTTAGGTTAATTTGTGACGTGGAGGATTGCCGTAATCTCGATTAGTTACGGTTCGTAACCTTTTGGCCAGTTAAAATGGGGTTTACCTTGTTGTACGACGGAGTTCAAACGATATGCCACGATTGCTAGCCCGAACTGGCATTGCCTTTTTCTTGAGTATGTGTGCGTGCCTTGCGTATGCAAATCCGCTCATCATGTCGGTAGAACCCGGAGCCAACGACGGTGCTGTCCGTATTCATTTAAGCAACACCAGCGATAGTGCGCTGTCTGTGTTGAAATGGGATACGCCTTTTGAAGACACCTTATCGCACAACGTCTTCCGTATTGAAAAATTTGAGAAGGGGCTTCCTTTTCCCAAAACGGTTGACTACACCGGTCGTGAAGTCAAAAGAGCATCTCCTGTCACCGATAACTTTATGGTGCTACAACCGGGTGAAACCATCACTAAGGATGTTCAACTTAACGAATACTATGACATCGAAACGGTAGGCGAACACAGGGTGCGTTTCGGTGGGCCCGTGCGTTATGAATCTTTCAGTGAGTTTCAAAGCCGTTCAAAAGTTTCTCTACGAAGCGTGGCGTCTATGGAAGAGTTGATGATGAGCTCTAATAGCGTTGAGCTTAACTTAACGCCCAATTTCACTGCGCGCCTAAGACCTCTGGCATTTAATAGCTGTACTGTTCAGCAGCAAACTGAAATATCTCAAGCTTCGACAATTGCTGAGACGTTGACAGCCACTGCTTTATCGGATCTTCTTAATCTTCCGGTGAGTGATCGACCGACTTCTCCTCGTTACACCACATGGTTCGGTGAATATACTGCCGATCGCTACAACACTGTAACGTCAAACTACGATGCGATAGATCGTGCTTTTGACAATGCCAATTTGCAGTTTAACTGTGGTTGTAACGAACCCGGTGTTTACGCATTTGTTTATCCAGCCCTACCGTATAGCGTAACTTTGTGTCCTGCCTTTTGGAGTGCACCGTTAAACGGTCTAAATTCAAAAGCTGGAACCATCATCCATGAAATATCGCACTTTACTGTTGTGGCTGGTACAGATGACCATGCTTATCAAGTGAGTGCTACACAGCGATTAGCTCAGACTAATCCAAATCTGGCGATTGATAACGCTGACAACATGGAGTATTTCGCTGAGAACGATCCGGCTATAGCCATTCGGAGTACGACTGGCACGCCAACTACTGTGCAATACCCGGCGCTGGTTGCAGGAACTGATATCACAGGCTCTCTTACTGAAGGTAACAGTCGAATTTACCAGGCATCAGGCATTACTCAGGTGGAGCTGACATCTATTAGTGGTGATGCAGATTTACACGTTTTCAGAGATGCGCAGTTAAGCGATGAAATCTGCGAGTCGACTCGATCAGGATCTAGCGTTGATCTATGTGATTCGTTAAATCTGAACACAGTGTATATTGAAGTTTTTGCATACACCGATACAACCTTTTCGTTGCGAGCTCAAGCCCCCGAACCTGTCACTCTTGAGGATGAGATTGAGCTCCAATTAGACACGCCTGTCTTTAATTCGCTGGCTGTTAATCAGCGTCATATCTATCAGATTACCAACGCTGCGGTTGTCGATTTAGAGTCTATTACTGGTGACGCGGACCTCTATATATTTAGTGGTTTGGATTTAACACCTGAATCGATAGTTTGCGCGTCTGCTAATTATTCAGCGGACTCCACTTTTGATAGTTGTAATGTACCTTCAGCACAAAGCACTTACTATGCAGTTGTCTTTGGCTTCACCAGCTCTGATTATTCTATCATCGCTAGGGCAGCAGCGCCGATTGACGCCATCAGATTAACCGCTGGTCAAGCGATCGAAGGCTCGATCAGTCAGGGTGAGTTTCAGTACTTCGTAGCATCCGGTGTCGACAGCGCTGTATTGACCTCACTATCAGGGGATGCAGATTTATTTGTAACAGACGAGAATCTGATTCAATCAAACCAAGCCTCTTGCGTATCCGACGCGTTAAGCTCCATCTCCGTTGTCGATAGCTGTGAGGTACCAAATTTTGAGGACAACTACATTGTGGTCTTTGGCTATACCGATGCCACGTTCAGTTTACTAGCCAGAAATAGCTCGGTTCCCGTGGCAGTTACACCGCCGGAAAACGATGAAGCATCAGAGCCCGCTGGAGACGATCCTATTAGTCCCATCTTGGTCGGTAGTCGTAGCGGAGGTGGATCGGTGGGTATGCTGTTCATTCTCAGCTTGATGTCTGTGGCAATTCGTCGCTCTTACTTAAAAAGCTAATCACGTGAATATTTCGCGATACATTAAGCAAGCTCTCCTTGTCGTTGTTGTGCTCTGTACGTCGTGCTCTTCAGCTAGCCAGACAGCACCTAAAGCCATCGAGGTAGATGACAGCGTGAACAAACAGGCGTTGAGCATAGGTATTGAAAGTTTTGAAGGTGCTGAGCTTAGTGCTTCAGTCATTACCTTCTATGTCACAAATAACTCAAGTGATGACGTCCGCATGCTTGTCTGGGGGACGCCATTTGAACAGCGTCTTTCAGCCGATATTCTGATGGTCTCGGTGAATGGCAAAGCACTACCCTATTTAGGCCGCATGGTGAAACGGGGTGAGCCAACTGATAAGGACTACATCGTGGTGCCTGCCGGGGAGCGTTTGGATGCGCCTCTGGATCTAGCGATCTCGTATGGGGTGTCTGCTGCGGGTGATTACAATGTGTCCTTAAATCTTAAT